>JBOFSL010000001.1:0-2356 GCA_051651525.1 Culicoidibacterales bacterium
GTTAAAATGAAGGCTAGAAAGCTAAAAATTTCACGAGCTTCAACTAATTGATTGGACCCAATTTTACGAGCAACAACAGCACTGCCACCGGAAGCCATCATCATCCCAATCACTACTGCGAGCATAATCAGTGGAAAAATAATATTGACCGCTGAGAGTGCAGTCGTATTGATAAATTGAGACACGAACATGCCATCGACAATTGAATAGGCACTCGTAAAGACTAAACCAATTAATGTTGGTAAAGCATAGAGAAATAGGTTTTTTTTCGTAATTGAGATATTTAATTGTTGTGGCATAAAAATGACTCCTTGACAATATTTCTTGTTCACAGTATAATCCTTCCCATAATAGGAAGGTCAAGTGCAATGAAAGAAAAACTATTTACAATTGGTGAAGTCGCCAAAATTACTGGTGTCCATGAAAAATCACTCCGTTATTATGAAACTATTGGGATTTTAAAACCGATTAAAATTGATCACCAAACGCGGTATCGTTATTATAGTCAACAACAATTAGATTTAGTTGCTTTAATTCAATTATGCATTGAGCTTGATATTCCACTCAATGCATAATTGAGGGAATTTTCTTGTGTGAATGAGCAACAAATAGATGTCCAACAAGTATTTGCGTACGGGAAAAAAATTGCAGAAGCAAAAATTGCGAAATTACAACGTGGTTTGAAGTATATTGAATCATTTGAAGCCGATGTCCAACAAAATCAAGTGCTAAATGAACAAATCTCACAACCTTTACACGAGCAAATAAAACAAAAATCTTATTTTATCAAGCAACTTGCGGTTTTTCCGACAATTAGTGAATATTGGCAAATGTATCAACAAATGACGGATGAACTAACTAATCAAGGAGTAATGAAAAGTTATGAAAACGGGATGTTATTGTATCGTCAGCCAGATGGAAGGCTGTCATATTATCAATTTATCGAAGTGACAAAAGGCGAAAGTGACTGGCCACCGGGAGTGCTTATTATTCAACCTGGGCACTATCCAGTACACATTCTCGCGGAGGTAATGTTAACGGATGACATTGATGCTGATTTTTTGGCTATGATCCCACAAGCGAGTTGGGTGGTTGCAACTGAATTTGTTTTAGGCACATTTCAAATGACCGTCTTTAACTTTAAAGTACGCTTTGTGCCACAAGCAGCAATTAGTCCGCACTGTGTTTGAATATGAAAAAAGTCCAAGCATCATACTTGGACAAAGTTGCTATTTTGGTGAATCGATATGTTCGTTTTTATCCCACGTTTTGTGAAACCAAAAATAACGCCCAAATAGTGCTCCTGTAATAAAAATAGCTAAAACAGCAATTAACAGTAGAATATTGTTTCGTGCAATTAAAGCGAAACTAATAAAAACGACTGGAATAAGTAATAAAACGAGTACGACATATTTCCCTTTCATATCAAAGACCCTCTCCCTTTAAGTAAGATACTTGATTATGTCATAGTTTTTCGCGAAATAAAACTACTATTTTACTCAAAAAATACTAACAAATTCCTGACAAGCGCATAAATTGGTTCAGAGTTGATTTCTACAGGTGAAAACCAGTATAATAAAGGCACAAATCAAGTGAAATGAGGAAAAAGGAATGCAACGATATTTTATTGAACCCGAACAATTACAAGGGCAAACTGTAACCATCTTAGGAGATGATTTTCATCATTTAAAGCGTGTGATGCGTGCCAAAGTTGGACAAAAGATCATTGTTTGTTTACCAACACAACAAGCATATATTGTCGAACTTACGCTGATTACTGAGGACATGATTACGGCGAATCTTGTTGAACCGCTCGTAGCAACAGTTGAGTTACCTGTTGATGTCACGATTATTCAAGGATTACCAAAAGGTGATAAGATTGAATATATTATTCAAAAAGCAACCGAATTAGGAATGATTCAACTTGTGCCTTGGGCCGCAAAACGGGCAATTGTCAAACTTGATGCAAAAAAAGCGTGGAAAAAGATTGAACGGTGGCAAAAAATTGCGAAAGAAGCAGCAGAGCAATCACACCGTGTTGTTGTTCCAGTCATTAGTGATGTCCAAACAACGAATCAAGTTGTTGCGAGTCTTATAGATTTTGATGCGGTGATCGTTGCTTTTGAAGAAACCGCAAAAGCTGGTACACATGCAATGTTCAAACAAATTGCCCAACAACTGGCACCAGGGCAAAAAGTTGCGATTATTATTGGGCCTGAAGGCGGCCTAAGCGAAGATGAAGTTGAAAAATTTAGCGAATTTGGTGTTGCGGCGAGCTTTGGACCACGCATTTTGCGCACGGAAACAGCATCAATTTATGCATTAAGTGCATTAAGTTATGAATTAGAATTATAGG
>JBOFSL010000002.1:0-1072 GCA_051651525.1 Culicoidibacterales bacterium
CCATATACATCAAAATAACTAAAATCAGTTTTGATCATGAACTTAAGTCTGCAGTAATTCCCGCTGACATTCCTGTTGTTCCCAACGCACTTGCCGCTTCAAAAATTAAATACAGTGGATTGATATCCGGTTCAATAAAGAAAATTATCAAAATCCCCACAATTAGACTCACAATATAAATAACAAAGTTCGAAAACGCTTGTTGCACCCGAGTATCCGGAATCGCTCGTCCCATTAGTTTCGCTTGTTTGTCACCTTTCGCAAATGAACGAACAGCTGCGAAGATCGCGCTCACCGTCGTCACTTTAATCCCTCCGGCCGTACCTGAAGGAGCACCACCAATTGTCAAAATAATCATTAAGACCATTAAGAAGCCGATTGAGACTTGAGATAAGTTAATCGTTGAGAAGCCAGAAGTCGTCATCGCATTCGTATTTTCAAACATGATAACCATCACTGTCTGCCACCACGTCTCGCCAATCGTATAATCACCGAACAAGAAGACAAGCGCTGTCGAGAGGAATAAAATCCCAAACGTCATCAGCAAAATAATTTTCGTTGTAAACGTAATTTGCTTCCGTTGTCCACGCAATACTGAAGATACATCGGTTGCGACGATAAACCCGAGTGAACCGAAGATTGCCACTAAAATCGTAATCACATTAAACGCTGTATCTAACACATACGACTCGACACCATTTGGATAAATCGAGAAACCTGCGGTTGTAAAAATCGAAATCGAATGGAACAGCGCACTGAAAATTGGATTTGCCCTTGGATCATCTTGGAAAACGAAGAAGAGCGCAAATGCACCTAAGAGCTGAACAACAATCGCATAAATTCCCGTACTAAAAATAAATTGTCGGACATTTAACTCATTTGGCAAGGCAAATGCTGATTTTAAAATTCCGTGCTGTTGGGTACTCATCGTTCCATGAATCGTCAAGGCAATAAACGCACTAAATGTCATATAACCAAGTCCACCAACGAAGAGCATCATCATTAAACCTACTTGGCCAACAATTGAAAACTCAGCTGCCGAAACCGGGGTTAATCCTGTTGTTGAGATTGC
>JBOFSL010000003.1:0-5827 GCA_051651525.1 Culicoidibacterales bacterium
TGAAACAATCGATGTTAAAGTCCCCATTGTTATCCCTAAAGTTTTTGCCAATAATGTCATGGTTGATTCTGGTGTTCGATAAATTAATCCAAGTAATCGAAATTCATTTAATGTTAAATGTTCGTAGCCCCTTTTGTTGAGATAAATACGTTCATCTGCCGAAATCGCAATGTCGGCCTTTAAAAATTCATCAATCACACTATACGTTAATTGTGTTAAATCCGCCATAATGATCCGCCCTTTCTTTGGTTGTTTCTTTATTATACTAAAATAAAGGAGTGATTTGGATTAGAAACTCTTTCCAAAAAATAATTTTTTCGGTATAATAGAATATGATAATTATAAAATCACAGAAAAAAGGGGTTATCACTATGGAAAAAATGATTGAAAAAACGTTATTTACACACCACTCATCGTTAGATGAAGCTGGTGTTCTAAAACCTGTTTATGCTTTCTTCGCACTTGTAAACCGTGCTGATGATGGGGCAAAAGCACTAAAGGTAATGGTCGATGGTGAGCATATTTGGGTTGAAAACTTTGAATTTATTTCAAATCTTGATGAATTTATCGTATTACAAGATTATCCAGTTTATGATACATTTATCAAAGGCTTACGAAAAAATTTGCGTGGAAATAAAAGTTTCAATGCTGATTTCGTTCGCTATTTGCTTCGCGAAGCAAGCCAACGTTAAAAAAAAGAGATTTACACCTCTTTTTTTTTACGCTCAAATCTTGTACTATGCTATAATGAGAATATTATTTTGAGAGAAAGGAATTATTCCTATGCCTACTTTTATCGCTGTTGACTTCGAAACAGCAAATCACTATCGCAATAGTGCTTGTGCCCTTGGGATTACGAAAGTTGTTGATGGGAAGATTATTGAAAGTCGCTCTTGGCTCATTCGACCATACCTTATTGCTTTTCATGAAAAAAATATCGCTATTCATCATATCTATCCTGAGATGGTTGAAAACGAACCTAATTTTGCACAATTAGCTCATGAAATCATTCCTTATTTTGAAAATTGTGATTTTGTACTTGCACATAGTGCACCTTTTGACTTTGGTGTTTTATCTGCTGTATTGCAAACGTATGACTTACCTAATCCACGTTTCAAATATAGTTGTACCGTCCAAATGGCTCGTAAAGCTTGGCCACACTTAACAAGCCATAAGCTCAACAATTTAGCTACCTATTTAGGGATTGAGTTTTGCCATCACGATGCAAATGATGACGCACGCGTCTGTGCTCAAATTGCACTTGCCATTTTTGAGCAATTTCAAATTGATTCAATTCAAGCCTTTGATACGCTATTTCAAACTAGTTATACACAGGACTTTACGACAATTATTCCTAAAAAAAAGCAAAGCCAACTGCGGATTATTCAACCTGAAACGCTTGATTTTGATCAAACACACCCATTTTTCCACAAAAAACTTGTGTTTTCTGGTCGTTTTCACTCACTCACACGGGCACAAGTAATTATGGCAACTGTCAATGTTGGTGGCATTCACCAACGTGATATTTCAAATTATACCGATATCCTCGTTGTTAGCCAATGTAGCTATGATCAATGGGTTTTAAGCCAAAAAACTTCGAAAAAACTCGAATTTGCTATTAAATATAACAAAGGTGTTATTTCAAAAATTATGGTCATTACCGAACAAAAATTTTTAGAATTATTGCATCAATAAAAACCCGCCAAGTTCATTTTGCCTTGTCGGGTTTTTTAATTTATTGTGCTTTTAGTTGTTGTAGTGCTTGCGCTACTGTTGAAACAATATAATTCGCTTCACGTTGCACAGTTTCACTCGCATGATGAAATGTAAAGCTATTAGTTGTTGTTTCAAACATCGAAAGATCATTTGCTGCATCACCAATTACGGCAATTTCACTTCGATCAATATTCATTGTTGCTAAAAACTGTTCAATCGCACTTCCTTTTGAAACATGCTTTGGACCTAAATTAACTTCTTGAATATCATTGAAAATTTCAAAATCATTTGGAAGTTCATCTTGAATTGCTTCAATTATTTGCTGAATTGCGCTAGCATCACCTTTCAAGTAATATTTTATTGGTAAAATACTATTCCCAAATTCCGCAATGACATCACAGTTGTCCCAAACATGATTTTGTTTGTAGATATCATCGCTATCAATTTCCCCGTGGTAATATACCCAGTCTTTATCGCTCGCTTCAATCACGCTCAAACATCCTTCTAATTTTGCTAATTCGCTGCTTAACAATTGACTCGCTTCTTGTGATAACCGTTGTTCAAATACAAGTTCACCATTACCAGTACGAATCATTGCACCATTACAACTAATTCGGTAACTAATTGGAGCTATTTTTTCAATTTCAGCAAAATTTTCAATTTCAAAATCGGCACGCCCAGTTGCAACGATAAATGTACCACCTGCGGCCACAAATTCAGTAATTGCTGCTTTATCTTCTTTCGTTACACGAAATTGAATAATATTTTGCTGTTCATCACGAATCAGCTTTCGACGTACTAACGTCCCATCTAAGTCGCAAATAAAATATTTAATCATACTTTCTTCCTCAAAATCTTTCATTTTCTCCCAATTATCATAAGTGAATGTTGTTCACTTGTCAAATAACACCATTGCCTTCCTTACTTCAAATAACGTAATCCAATCGTTTGTCGTTGTTTGTCTAATGCGATAATTTCAACATTAACAATATCATTGAGTGCGACAATTTCCATTGGATGATTGAGTCGTCTACCAAATTCTGATTTATGAATTAAACCATCAAATTTCACACCAATGTCTACAAACGCCCCGAAATCAACAATATTTCGGACTGTTCCTTGTAATTGCATCCCAATTTGTAGATCCTCAAAACTCAAGACATCTTGTCGGAGTAGTGGTTGGGGGTACTCATCCCGCGGATCACGATTAGGTGCCAAAAAGGCAGCTAAAATATCATTTACTGTAGCCTCACCTGCTTGAACTTCAATACTTAGTGTTTTTTTATCCAATGCTTCAATTGCCTGTCGGAGTGTCTCACTACCTAAGTCGTCTGGTGTAAAGTCAATTTTTTGTAAAATTAATTTCGCTAATGGATAGCTCTCAGGGTGAATTGGCGTTTGATCAAAGGGATGAATTGCGGCTTGAATCCGTAAAAAACCAGCGGCTTGTTCAAACGTTTTTGCACCTAACCGTGGGACTTTTTTCAATTGCTGACGACTTGTGAAAATCCCCTGTTCTTGACGATACTGAATAATTTGTTGGGCAACATTCATATTTAAGCCCGAAACAGAGGCTAGGAGTTTCGCACTAGCCGTATTTAATTCTACACCAACACGGTTCACGGCTGTTTCCACAACTGCACCAAGCCCAGCTTGAAGTTCGCCACTTGGCAAATCGTGTTGATATTGACCAACGCCTAATGATTGCGGATCAATTTTAATCAGCTCTGCTAATGGATCGAGCACGCGTCGTGCAATTGAAACAGCACTGCGTTGCTCAACTTGTAAGTTGGGAAATTCTCGAATTGCTTCATCACTTGCGGAATAGACACTTGCGCCAGCTTCGCTCACAATTAAATATGGGACTACTCGGTTGGCTGATTTCATCGTTTCAGCGATGAATTCCTCACTCTCACGACTGGCCGTCCCATTTCCAATTGCAATCACCGCAACCTGATATTGCTTCACTAGTTTCAAGATGTGCTTAGCTGCTTGTTCTCGTTGATTTTGCGGTTTATGTGGATAAATAACTTCAATTGCTTGGACATCACCTTGTGCATCAATTACTGCCAATTTACAGCCTGTCCGATACGCTGGGTCAAGTCCTAAAATTGTTTGCCCCTTTAGCGGTGGTTGTAACAAGAGTTGTTGCACGTTTTGACTGAAGACACGAATTGCTTGCGTCTGTGCATTTTGACTTAGCTCTTGGCGTAATTCACGTTCTAAACTTGGGAAAAGTAAACGTTTATACGCATCGGAAAAACAATTTGCAATATATGATTGTAAGCTTGGATCAAGTTTTTTCATGAGTGTTGCCATCACTCGTTGTACTAAAATTGTTTGATCGACATCAAGTTTCACATTCAAAATCCCTAACTTTTCACCACGATTGAGTGCTAACACTTGGTGATTTGGAATCATACTTAATTTGACGCGATATTCATAATACATCTGGAATGTTTGTTTTTCATCCTCTGCCTTTGGCTTACGTTTACTCACGATGATTGCATTTAATCGTAAGAAACTACGCACGCGTTGGCGAATGGTGGCAGTTTCACTATACGTTTGTGCTAAAATAAATCCGGTTTGTGTGAACACATCATCAACCGTTGGTACTTCTTCTCGAAGGTATGTTTGTGCTAAGGTTTCAATTTCAGCTAACGTTTTTCCACCATTTAAAATTATTTTTGCGAATGGCTCTAAACCTAAAGCAATTGCTGTGGTTGCTTTCGTTTGTCTTTTTTGTTGGAATGGTAAATATAAATCATCAATTTCTTGCATTCGCAGAGCTGCTTGCAATTTTTTTGCTAAATCATCTGTAAGTAACCCTTGCTCAGCTATTAAACGTAATACTTGTTCCCGACGTTTCTCCAATTGTTGTACTGTTTGCCAATGTTTTGCAATTTCACGAATTTGCACCTCATCCAAGCTACCTGTTTGTTCTTTTCGATACCGTGCAATAAAAGGCACCGTATTTCCTTCATTTAACAATGTTAAGACTGTCTCAACTGATTTTGATGCGAGTTGCAACTCAGTTGCAACTTGGTGAATCATTTCTACTTCCATATCTGTTTCCTCCCGAAAAAAAAGAGTAGCTGCACATGCCACTACTCATTCTCTTTTTGTTCTTCATCAACCACGCGATAATCAGCATCAATTACCGATTTTGGCTGTGATTGTTTTGGTTGATCTTGTTGATAATAATTTTCGTATTGTTGGGTGTAATCACTCATCATCTCTTGGCGACGTTTACGCGAACGATACGCGGCAAATAACCAATATGCGATTAATCCAAATCCTAAAACTGGAAAAGCCACAAAGAAAAAGTTGAAAACGACAGAAACTCCACCAAGAATGAGGGCTAAAATTAAAATCCCCCAGATCCAACAACCTATTCCACTTCCACTTCGACCGTTGTTATATTCAATTTGCATAATTTGTATACTCCTCTCATTTTACTTGATGTTGAAATACTTTCGGTACACGCATATCAATTGCACACATAATTTCATATGAAATTGTTTCCATCTCATGTGCTACTTGCTCAATTGGGATATTTGGTCCAAATAATTCAACTTTTGTCATTGTCGGGTACGCTTCAGGTAACCACACCATAAACTGGTCCATACAAATCCGACCAATAATTTCGCACATTTGACCATTAATATACACATTTCGTCCTTGATTTTTACGCCACCAACCATCAGCATAGCCGATTGGTACGACGCCAATATACCCATCACTTGGACAAGTATATGTAAATCCATATCCGACATGTTCTCCTTGTTCCACTGCTTTCACTTCTAGTAAACGACTGTACAATTTCATCGCTGGCTGTAACGTAAATGGCAACTCTAGTGGGGTATCAGCAATACCGTACATTAAAATTCCTAAACGGACTGTATTGGTTCGTTTTTCACTTTTCAATCGAATAGCTCCGTATGAATTGCTCGCATGAATATATGTAAAATCATATTTCAATTCATCTAATAGTTGAATAAACCGCTGATATTGCTCTAACATCGCCGCTTGATTTTGATCATCACTTGTCGCAAAATGTGTGAACAGGCCTACAATTTCAAAACTTTGATGATGTTTGAGTGCAACTAAT
>JBOFSL010000004.1:0-11653 GCA_051651525.1 Culicoidibacterales bacterium
ATCCACAACAAATTTTAATATATGCGTGTTGGCAAATGGAAACAGTGCAAGTTATTGAATATGAAACACAATTTCACCAAGTAGGTGTGGCAGTCATTGAATTAAATCAGGATAAACAGCTAGCGGCACTACGTCAATACAATGACTGGGAAGCATAAAAAAAGGTTCACTTTTCAGAAGTGAACCTTTTTATTTACATTTTATTGACAACTTCGTCAATTAAACCATATGCTTTTGCTTCTTCAGCGTCAAACCAGTAATCACGGTCAGTATCGATTGCGATTTGTTCGAGTGATTTACCAGTAGCGCTTGCTAACATTTTGTTTAATTTTGTTCGCGTTTTGAGTAAGTGTTCTGCAGCAATAAACACATCACTAGCCTGACCACTAGCACCACCAAGTGGTTGGTGGATCATGACTTCAGCATTTGGTAAAGCAAAGCGTTTATCACCAGCCGCTAACAGGAATGAACCCATACTTGCCGCAATACCAAGACAAATTGTGTGTACTTCAGGTTGAATATATTTCATCGTATCATAAATTGCTAAACCGGCAGTAACTGAACCACCAGGTGAATTGATATAAAGATGAATTGGTTTTTTTGGATCTTCAGCCGCTAAAAATAATAATTGAGCAACAATTGCATTTGCCATATTAGTTTCAACTTCACCGCTTAACATAATAATACGGTCTTTGAGTAACCGTGAATAAATATCGTATGAACGCTCACCATTACTAGTTTGTTCAATAACATAAGGAATAACAGCCATTTTTTTACCTCACCTGTACTTAGATATAAAACAATTATAGCACAATAAATTTGTGCCGTAAATTTGAAAGCGAATTCGTGATAAAATTCACACAAAAAAATAAAATACCTAAGAGTTTTTGTTGCAGTATGATTATAAAAGTGCTAAGATTATAGATGAAAACCGTACATGAAATGTGCGGTAAAAAAACCGTTTCAAACGGAAAACCCTGGAGGAATCTCACTATGGCAGTAAAAGTTGCAATTAATGGATTTGGACGCATTGGTCGTTTAGCTTACCGTATTATGTCTCAAGATGCAAATTTTGAAATCGTTGCAATCAACGATTTAACAGATGCTAACACATTAGCTCACTTATTAAAGTATGATTCAGCACAAGGACGTTTCAACGCAGAAGTTTCTGCTAACGAAAACGGAATCGTTGTAAACGGATCTGAAGTTAAAATCTACGCTGAGCGTAACCCACAAGATTTACCATGGGGTGAATTAGGTGTTGATGTAGTATTAGAATGTACTGGATTCTTCGCTTCACAAGAAGGCGCTGGAAAACACATCGAAGCTGGTGCTAAGAAAGTTGTTATCTCTGCTCCTGCAACTGGAGATGTTAAAACAGTTGTGTTCAACACAAACCACGACATCTTAGACGGAACAGAAACAGTTATCTCTGGTGCTTCATGTACTACAAACTGTTTAGCTCCAATGGCTGACGCTTTAAACAAAAACTTCCAACTTGTTGAAGGATTCATGACTACAATTCATGCCTACACAAATGACCAAAATACATTAGATGCTCCGCATGCAAAAGGTGACTTACGTCGTGCTCGTGCTGCTGCAGCTAATATCGTTCCTAACTCAACTGGAGCTGCAAAAGCTATCGGTTTAGTAATTCCTGAATTAAAAGGAAAATTAGACGGTTCAGCACAACGTGTACCAGTAATCACTGGTTCATTAACTGAATTAGTTGCTGTTGTTGGAAAAGAAACGACTGTTGAAGCTGTAAATGCTGCAATGAAAGCTGTTTCTAACGAATCATTCGGATACACTGAAGAAGAATTAGTTTCTTCTGATATTATCGGAATTACAAATGGTTCTTTATTCGATGCAACACAAACAAAAGTTATGAACATCGACGGAAAAACTTTAGTTAAAGTTGTTTCTTGGTATGATAACGAAGCATCTTATACACACCAATTAATCCGTACAGTTAACCACTTCGCATCTTTAATTAAATAATTTTGTTTAACCACAAATTTATTTAAGCAAAATAGTGCACTTAACGTAGGGTACGATCAAAGCGGAACTTAGGTTCCGCTTTTTTTAAATGAAAATAATGGAGGAATTTATCATGGCTAAAAAAGTAGTAACTGACTTAACTGTTGAAGGTAAAAAAGTATTAGTACGCGTTGATTTTAACGTACCGATGAAAGACGGAGTAATCACAAACGACAACCGTATTGTGGCGGCATTACCAACTGTTGAATACATCGTAGCAAACGGTGGAAAAGCAATTTTATTCTCTCACTTAGGGAAAGTAAAAACTGAAGAAGACAAATTAACAAAATCCTTAGCTCCTGTAGCAGCTCGCTTAGGTGAGTTACTAGGGAAAGATGTTACTTTCGTTCCACATACACGTGGTGCTGAATTAGAAACAGCAATCACAGCAATGAATGCTGGTGATGTTTTAGTATTCGAAAACACGCGTTTCGAAGCTGGAGAAACAAAAAATGATGCTGAATTAGGTGCTTACTGGGCTTCTTTAGGAGATGTATTCGTAAACGACGCATTCGGTACGGCTCACCGTGCACATGCTTCTAACGTTGGAATCGCAGCTCACTTAGAAACAGCAGCAGGATTTTTATTAGAAAAAGAAATCAAATTCATCGGTGAAGCAGTAGATGCACCAGCTCGTCCATTAGTAGCGATCTTAGGTGGAGCGAAAGTTTCAGACAAAATCGGTGTAATTGAAAACTTAATCACAAAAGCTGACAAAATTTTAGTTGGTGGCGGAATGATGTTTACATTCATGAAGGCTCAAGGATTAAACATTGGGAAATCTTTAGTTGAAGAAGATAAGTTAGAATTAGCAAAAATGTTATTAGAAAAAGCCGGAGACAAATTAGTGTTACCAGTTGATACAGTAGCAGCTAAAGAATTCAGTAACGATACTGATTTCCGTACAGTTTCAGTAAATGATATTGCTGAAGACGAAATGGGATTAGACATCGGTTCAGCTTCAGTTGAATTATTCTCTAACATCATTGCAAGTGCAAAAACAGTTGTTTGGAATGGACCAATGGGTGTATTCGAAATGTCTAACTATGCAAACGGAACAATTGGTGTTTGTGAAGCAATCGCTAAATTAGAAGATGCAACAACAATCATTGGTGGTGGAGATTCTGCCGCTGCAGCAATGCAATTAGGATTCGCTGATCAATTCTCACACATCTCAACAGGTGGTGGAGCTTCTTTAGAGTACTTAGAAGGAAAAGACTTACCAGGTGTAAGCGCAGTAAGCGAAAAATAAAAACCAGATAAAAAGAGAAAGGAGTCGTGTGCATGAAACGTGAAATTGCAACTATAAAATTGATCGGGTTTGGGATATTATTCGTTTATTCAATAATACCTCTGATTGCACCAGCATTTTATGCAGAAATGTCGATGTTTGCAGCAGTAACGGCTGGCGTATATGTCATTCTCTGCGTCTTATGTGGGTGGCTTGGCTTTGTGAATCATAGTCGAGATTATTCGCTCGTGTTTAGTGCTGTGATTTTCACGTTTGCAACCACGCTCGCACTCTTTTGGCCAACCGCGCTTGGCTATCTGATTTATTTTGGATTAATTATATTAGCATATCTGATTCCGACAATAAGCGGATTCAGAACACTTGCAAAAAAATAAACTATGAGGTGAAGTAACATGCGTAAACCAATTATCGCTGGTAACTGGAAAATGAATAAAACAAAAGCGGAAGCATTAGCATTCGTTGAAGCTGTAGCAACTGCAATCCCATCAATAGACGTTGTTGACGCAGCAGTATGTGTACCAACAATTTACTTAGATGCAATGATGACTGCAACTGCAGGAACAAACTTAAAAGTTGGTGCACAAAACATGCACCAAAAAGACGCTGGAGCATTCACAGCTGAAACAAGTCCATTAATGTTAGTAGACTTAAAAGTACCTTACGTTGTTTTAGGACACAGTGAGCGTCGTCAATACTTCGGAGAAACTGATGCGACAGTAAATGAAAAAACATTAGCTGCATTTGCACATGGTTTAACTCCAATCGTATGTGTTGGTGAGTACCTTGAAGAACGCGAAAATGGAACAACAAATGCTGTTGTTGAAAAACAAACAGTAGCGGCATTATTCGGATTAACTGCTGAGCAAGTTGCACAAACAGTTATCGCTTATGAGCCAGTTTGGGCAATTGGAACTGGAAAAGTTGCGACAAACGAACAAGCAAACGAAACTTGTGGATACATTCGTCAAGTTGTTGAACGCGTATACGGAATCGAAGCTGCACAAGCAGTGCGTATTCAATACGGTGGTTCAGTAACACCAGATACTATTGGAGCATTAATGTCTGAATCAGATATCGATGGTGCATTAGTAGGTGGAGCATCTTTAGTAGCAGAGAGCTTCTTAGCATTATTAAATGGTGTAAAATAATT
Organism: Culicoidibacterales bacterium; assembly: GCA_051651525.1. Lineage (GTDB taxonomy): Bacteria > Bacillota_I > Bacilli_A > Culicoidibacterales > ZOR0006 > ZOR0006. The sequence goes on from JBOFSL010000004.1 coordinate 4,443, forward strand.
TAATTTTAAACGAGTTTTCCTTTTTATGGGAAACTCGTTTTTTTATATTGAATAAATTCTTATTGAAATAATGCATTTTTTTTGGTAAAATTGAGAGTACCTTATTGGAATTTTAGGGATAATATGGAGGATTGATTGGAAATGGCAGCAGGAATTAGTTTAATGGAAAAAATTGAAAGCGCAGGGAAGAAAAAAATCGACCTAGTTGAAAAGAGTTGGGTACGCTACCTAATTCGTGCGATGCTAGCAGGTTTATTTTTAACACTAGCAACATCAATGGCAATGATGGTTGGAGATAAAATGGATCATATTGCACATGGTTTAGGAAAATTTACATATGCATTATTCTTTGGTTGGGCCTTAGTCATGATTTTGTACATGAACAGCGAATTAGGAACATCAAACATGATGTACTTCTCAGCAAATGTAGCAATGAAAAAATCAAAAGTATCACAAGCAGCAAAAGTAATTGGCTTATGTGTACTTGGGAACTTACTAGGAGCAATCATTTTCTCTTGGATTACAGCGCAAACGGCAACGTTTGCAAATTTACCAGCTGATCATTTCATGTTTACAGCAGTTGCTGCTAAATTAGCGAAAACACCGTGGCAAGTGTTCTTCGAAGGAATCTTAGCGAATATCGTTGTTAATACTGCTGTTATTTCGACAATCAATATGAAAGAAGATGGGGCTAAAGTAATTTCAATGGTCTTCATTGTCTTCATTTTCGCATTCTTAGGATACGAACATGTTATTGCAAACTTCTCATCATTCTCACTTGCATTCTTTGCTTCAGGTGGAGCAATTGAAGGTATGACAATGGCAGCAACGTTAACAAATCTCTTCTTTGCCTTCCTTGGAAACTTTGTTGGTGGTGGATTTGTTATTGGTTTAACATACGTCTTCCTAAACAAAGGTGATTACTACTATAAAGACTAATTTTAAAAGCACGCAGTCGCGTGCTTTTTTTTATTGAATTATGCTAAAATAAACATGGAAGAATGGAGGTGTTTAAGCTATGAGTGCGCAACGACAGCAAGCAATAGCGAAACAATTAACCGGTAGCGGTAAAGTAACAGGTGATCAGTTTGCCAAAATGTATCAAGTGACCCGCCAAGTTATTGTCAAAGATATCGCAATCTTACGTGCACGTGGGTATGAAATCATTTCAACTCCGAGAGGTTACTATATTCCTCAACAGCAGCATAAAAAAATGTTTGTGATTCAAAGTGAACACGAACCAAGTATTCAAGCAGTCGCAGTTGAATTATTCACAATTGTTGAACTTGGTGGTCATGTCTTAGACGTAATTATTGAACACCAAGTGTACGAAGAAATTCGGATTGTTTTAGATTTAACGAGTGTACACGATGTTGAAAATTTTATTGTGAAATTCAACAAAAGTGATGACCGACTGTTAGCACTGTTAACGAAAGGTTTTCATTATCATACGATTGAAGTTGAAACAATGGCCCAAAAACAAGCAATTTTAGCGGCATTGCAGAAAGTGAATGAGCAAAAGGACTGGACAAACAGGTGACAGTTGCTATAATTTATTGTATATACAATGGAAAAGATGGGGAACTAATATGAAAGTATATATGATGAAAGTTTTAGATGGCATGGCCAAAGGATTATTCGCGTCATTGATTATTGGTTTAATTATCAAGCAACTCGGGGTGCTGTTTGATAGCGAGGCATTAATCACGATTGGAACAGTTGCTCAATACTTGATGGGGCCAGCGATTGGTGCCGGTGTAGCATCAGCACTAGGAGCACCACCGTTAGTACTTTACGCAACAATTGTTACAGCAGCAATTGGTGCCGAAACAATTCAAATTCAAGATACCGCTGCAGTTCTAGCGATTGGTGGACCAGCGGGAGCGCTAATTGCAGCAGTTGTGAGTAGTGAAGTTGGAAAACTTGTCTGTGGGAAAACTAAACTTGATATTATTGTCGTGCCATTTGCAACCTTACTCGTTGGCGGTCTTGTCGGATTAATAATCGCCCCATATTTTACAACAGCAATGTTTTGGTTGGGTAATGTTGTGAATGAATTAACGTTATTGCATCCTTTGCCGATGGGGATCTTAGTTGGAATGCTTGTCGGCATGGTATTAACGATACCACTTTCATCTGCGGCAATCTGTATTTCGCTCAATATGAGTGGTTTAGCAGCTGGAGCAGCTGTAGCTGGCTGCAGTGCGCAAATGATTGGTTTTGCGGTCAGTTCATTTAAAGATAACGGAATCAGTGGGTTAATCAGCCAAGGACTAGGGACATCAATGTTGCAAGTACCGAATATTGTCAAAAATCCGTGGATTTGGCTAGGTCCAACGCTAGCGAGTGCGGTCGTTGGTGGCTTAGCCACTACAGTTTTTTTGATGGAAGCAACGGCAGCAGGTGCGGGAATGGGAACGAGTGGTTTGGTAGGTCAAGTTTCAACATTCAGTGTTATGGGAAATGAAGCTTGGGTTGGAATAATGAGTTTGCATTTCGTAATCCCCGCACTCATCAGTAGTGGCGTGAGTACGTATTTACGCAAAAAAGGAAAAATCAAACATGGTGATTATTATTTAAAATAATGACAATGAAAGGCAGGCGGAAACGTCCTGCTTTTTTCACGACATTTTTATGTCATCTATGATAAAATAAATGACAGGTGATTAAAAATGAAAGAACGTTTGAATATACAATCAGTTGAACAGATGCAAAACTTTGGCTACGAACTCGGTCAGCAGTTGCTCCCGCAAACGACAATTTTATTGCGCGGTGATTTAGGTGCAGGGAAAACGACCTTATCGCAAGCAATTGCTCGTGGTTTGAAAATCCAAGAACGTGTATCGAGTCCGACGTTTACAATTGTAAAAGAATATGAAAGTGGGCGCTTACCGCTCTATCATATCGATGCGTATCGCCTTGAAAGTGGCGATGATATTGGTATCGACGAATATTTTGCACTAGCAGGAATTACAATTGTTGAATGGCCATCGAGGATTGAAGAAAGTTTGCCAGATACTTATATTGGAATTGAAATTCTTTATAGTGAACAAGGGCGGACAATGATGATTGAAACACGCGATCAACGCTATACTCAGATATTGATACAATTAAGTCAACAGCTACGGGAGGTAAAGAAATGAAACAGTTAACAATTGATACATCAACAAGTTTTTTTGCAGCAGCATTAGTTGAAAATGGTCAGGCAATTGGACAAAAAAGTTTTGAAGTGCAACGTGATCACTCGAGTTTTGCGATGCCGGCAATTGTTGAATTATTTGATCAGGCTCAATGGCAGTTAGCCGATATTGAGCAAATTGTGGTCACGCAAGGTCCAGGTTCGTATACAGGAATTCGAATTGGTGTCACAATTGCGAAAACATTAGCATTTGCCAAAAACATTGCACTTGTCGGTGTCTCAACTTTGCATGTATTAGCAGCAAATTGTGAGCAAGAAGGTGTGATAATCGTACCGATAATTGATGCTAAACGCCAAGAAGTCTTTACCGGTATGTATCAATATCAAAACGGAAATTGGTCGGTGTTAGAAGCTGATCGACTTCAAACGGTAACAAGTTTGATTGAACAACTACAACAGCAGTCACTCCCAGTTGTATATGTTGGCAAAGATTGCCAACTCTTCCCACAATTAACACAAGAAGTAGCCGGGAGTACAGTTGCAAGTGTGATTGCAACCGATGGCTTGAAGATTGCGAAAATTGCGAGTCAATATGAGCAAGTCAGTGATATCCATCGCTTTGCCCCAAACTATTATAAATTATCACAAGCTGAAGCAGATTTAGTGAAACAAAAGGAGAATTTAGCAAATGGCATGTAAAGTTCGTATGATGACAGAAACAGATATTCCAAGTGTAGTAGCAATCGAAGCAGCCACATTTCCACATCCTTTTACAAAAGCAGATTTTGAAAAAGGGTTAGCAAATCCCCAATCACAACACTTTGTGATTGAACAGTACCAAGATATCATTGGAGAAATTCAAAGTGTCATCAGTGCTTATTGTGGAATTCAGTACTTAGAGCCAACACGGGTAGAGATTACTACGTTAGCAGTTGAAAAAACACATCGACGTGAAGGGCAAGCGCAATTTTTGTTGGAAATGATTTTACGTTTCTTACAAGCATCAAAAGTTGAAGAAGTGACATTAGAAGTCCGCCCATCAAATGTTGCAGCAATGAAGTTATATAGCAAATTTGGTTTTGAACAAGTTGCGGTTCGAAAAAACTATTATCAATCACCAAATGAAGATGCCTATTTATTACAGAAAAATTTTATATAAAAGTCACAGCTGTGTGGCTTTTTTGAATATAAAATCGACTAAAATGTGAATTAATTCACAAAAAATGATATACTGAAAATATGAAGATGAGGTGAACGTCATGAAATACGAATATATTTTAGCAATTGAAACGAGTTGTGATGAAACAAGCGTAGCAGTTGTCAAAAATGGACGTGAAGTTTTAGCAAATACAGTCTATACGCAAATTGCAACACATCAACAATTTGGTGGAGTTGTGCCCGAAGTTGCAAGCCGACAACATGTTGAAAAAATTACCGAAGTGATCGAACAGGCACTAACAACTGCACAAGTCACAATGGAAACAATCAATGCTATTGCGGTAACCTATACACCGGGATTAGTTGGAGCATTACTAGTCGGAGTTCAAGCCGCAAAAGCATTAGCTTTCGCGTATCAATTACCAATCATCCCTGTCCACCATATCGCTGGACATATTTATGCAAATAATATTGATCAACAACTGCACTTTCCATTAATGGCCTTAGTTGTTTCAGGAGGACATACTGAACTTGTCTTGATGAAAGCTCACTACCAATTTGACGTGATTGGTTCAACAACTGATGATGCTGTAGGTGAAGCGTACGATAAAGTAGCAAGAGTGCTCAAACTCTCATATCCAGGTGGACCACAAATTGATCGCTTAGCACAAATCGGGACAGCGCGTTATCAATTACCGACACCGAAAACGGAACATCCGTACGATTTTAGCTTTAGTGGATTAAAATCAGCGGTCATTAATTTAGTCCATAATAATCAGCAACGTGGTGAAGTGATTGAACCAAAAGATTTGGCAGCCTCATTCCAAAAAGTAGTCGTCGAGACTTTAGTTCAAAAAACGATGCAAGCAGTTGAACAATACGGCGCAAAACAATTAATCATTGCTGGTGGTGTATCGGCAAATCAAAGTTTACGAACAGCAATGCAAACGGCAGTTCAAGCCAAAATCGGTGTTGAATTAGCAATCCCACCATTTGCCTATTGTACAGATAATGCAGCGATGATTGGAGCGGCAGCATATTATGCGGCACAAAATGGTGCGAAGGCTGACTATAGTTTAAATGGTCGTCCTTCAACCCCTTTGAGTTAGAATGGAGAAACAAGATGAATGGACCAAAATTGCCGCGAGCGACAGCGAAACGAATTCCACAATACTATCGCCAATTTCAAAAATTACAATCTGAAGGCGTCATGAATATTATGTCAAAAGATTTAGCATTAATTATGAAAATCGAGTCAACAACAATTCGCCGAGATTTTTCGTATATTGGTGAGCTAGGGAAACAGCGAGTTGGCTATGATGTCAATTATGTGGTTGCCAAATTACAAACCTTTTTAGGCTTTGATGAACCTAAATCAGTTATCTTAATTGGTGCGGGCCATCTCGCAACAGCTTTGATTAACTATAACCATATTAAAGGAAATAACATTTTAATCCGTGCTGCTTTTGATAATTCAACTGCAAAAATCGGGAGTGAAATTCGTGATATTCCCGTTTATCATATGAGCGAACTTGCAACCTATTTACAAGCACATCCACAAATTAGCGTCGCAATTTTATCAGCACCATCAGAAGTTGCCCAAGAAATTGCCGATCAGTTAGTAATACAAGGAATTTGTGGGATTTTGAACTTTTCATCAAAACGGTTAGATTTACCAAAACATGTCATTGTCGAAAATGTTGATCTTGCTTCGAAATTACAAACGCTCGTCTATTTAACAGATCAATCATAATTAAAAAACGCGACTCGCGTTTTTTCTTTTGTTTGAGAGTTGCGACAAATAAAAAACAATGATACAATATTTTTAGCACTCTTCGTATTAAAGTGCTAAGAGGAAGTAGAGGTAGACAGATGAAGCCATTATTTGACAAAATTGTGATTGAGTTGAAAGAAGTAGAAAAAACGACTTTAAGTGGTTTAGTGTTACCAGATAGTAACAACCAAAAATCAAATCAAGGAATAGTAATCGCAGTTGGCCCAGGACGAATGCTTGAAAACGGCCAAGTTGTGGCACCAACAGTTAGAGTAGGGCAAACTGTTTTATTTAATAAATTCGCAGGTAGCGAAGCGACCGTAAATGGTAAAGAATATGTAATTGTTGCAGAAAAAGATATTTTCGCAATTCTTGACTAAGGATAGAAAAGGGGTAGAGATTATGGCAAAACAAGTAAAATTTGGTGGCGATGCACGTCAAGCGATGTTACGTGGTGTTGATACATTAGCAGATGCAGTAAAAGTGACATTAGGTCCAAAAGGACGCAATGTCGTATTGGAAAAAAGCTTTGGTTCACCACTCATTACCAATGATGGAGTTTCAATTGCACGTGAAATTGAATTAGAAGATAAATTTGAAAATATGGGAGCAAAATTAGTTGCTGAAGTTGCCTCGAAAACAAATGATGTTGCTGGAGATGGAACGACAACAGCGACTGTTTTAGCACAAGCAATGATTCGTGAAGGGTTAAAAAACGTCACGGCTGGAGCTAATCCGATGGTTGTCCGCCGTGGGATGGAACAAGCAGTGAAAGTTGCATTATTGGAATTAGAAAAAATTTCACAACCAGTTGCGAATCGTGAGTCGATTGCCAATGTTGCCGCAATCTCAGCTTCGAATACTGAAGTTGGTGAATTAATTGCTCAAGCAATGGAACGAGTTGGCAACGATGGTGTAATTACGCTAGAAGAATCAAAAGGCTTTGAAACTGAACTTGTTGTCGTTGAAGGGTTACAATTTGATCGTGGGTATTTATCACCATACATGATTTCAAATGCTGATCGTATGGAAGCAGTTTTAGAAAATCCACTAATTTTAATTACCGATAAAAAAATTGCGGCAATTGATGAAGTGTTGCCTGTTTTAGAACAAGTTATGAAAACTGGACGTCCACTTTTA
>JBOFSL010000005.1:0-1001 GCA_051651525.1 Culicoidibacterales bacterium
GTGCCACGCATAATTTCATATTTTATCGTGTTAAATGATCGTCCTAACTTTTTGGCAATTGCATAACGTGTATAACCAGTATCGAGATACGCTTTAATTTGTCCACGTTCAATTGGTGATAGGTGTTTATTTTTTACTTATTTTGGTGTATGATTAGAAATGTCCATTTGGATACCTTCTTTCGCAATGTTGTTCGAACACTTATTGTACGATAAGTTGGTATCCATATGGGCTTTTTTTGTACCCTTTTGTTACTAGTGCAATTTGATTATACAATTAAGCAATTCAGAAAGAATAGACTTCAAGCGATTTTTATCTGTAGTTGTTGAACGAGTAAGAAGATCAACAAAATTCAGCAATAATTGGTGATTTTCTTTTAATGACCAGTCTTGTTCTTTTTTATCTTGTATGAAAAGGATTTGTAGCGCAGAACGGTAGTAATGATTATAGACATACTCAGCATCAACTTCAGCCTCGCTTCCAGTAAGAAGGAAAGCAACAAATGTATTCCCTAGAACTGCAGTTGTTTCAAGGCGCTTAGTATTAGGAATATACTTTCCAGTTTCCCAGTTACTAACAGTACCTTTCGTTGCACCTAATAGCTCCCCAAATTTTTCATATGTGAGTTTGTTGTCTTGACGTATCTCGCGAATACGTTGGCCGATTTCTTGGCGGTTTTTATCTATAAATAGCCTCCTGATTATAAAATGAGTATAATTAATCGTTATTAATTAGTATAGCATAAATTGAAAGTGCATGGAAAAACTTAGATAAGTCGAGAGAATGATCAACGTGTAATTTCTTTCTTTCAATAAAAAAGGTATAATATCAATTGAATGAGTAAAAGGAAATTTTTAAACTAAACACAGTAGTAATCAAACGGAGGAACAATAAATGTCAAGTGTAGCACAAGGCTCAGCATTACAGTCGAAAATTTGGAGAATAGCCAATGATGTTCGAGGTCAGTCGAAGGATGTGATTTTAAACAATATGTTTTAGGA
>JBOFSL010000006.1:0-11345 GCA_051651525.1 Culicoidibacterales bacterium
TCCCTTTTTTTGTCATGTTTTTGAAAATATTTTGTAAGCGATCTGATAAACTTTCAAATGCCATTTTATTCACGTCCTTCAAATTGGTTTAGTTGTTTCATAATTTTTGCGAGTGCTTCATGCGCGTCGTCAGCTAGTATTTGCTCAATTTGATCATAATACTGTCCACGTTGCTTCGCCTTCGCTACAAGTTGTAATTTGCTTTCATAGCCTTCAAGTTGATGTTCACCGCGTTTGAGTTGATCATGAACTGCTGCACGGCTCACATTTGCTTCAGTAGCAATTTCAGCAAGTGATAAATTATCGCCGTAATAGCGATCCATATAGTCATATTGTTTTGGTGTCAGGAGCTGACCGTAAAGGTCAAGTAATTGATTCAAGCGAATCACTTTTTGCAATTGCACTTCCATACATTCCCTCCTCTGCCATTCCAGATTATCAATCGGTTTCAACTGATAATAATCTGTTTAACTATATCATTTTCTCTGCTTTCGGTCAATTTCAACCCGTGGTTTCACCAAAAAAAACGCCAAGCGGCGTTTTTTAAAAGAGGTCAGCAAAGAGACCGTAGAAATAGCTTTCAACATCGAATGGTTGTAAATCTTCTGGTTTTTCTCCCAGACCGATAAACTTCACTGGTGTTCCTAAGTCAGCGCGAATCGCTAACACGATTCCACCTTTCGCTGTTCCATCAACTTTTGACAAAACAACACCTGAAATTGGTGTGACTTCTGTGAACGCTTTTGCTTGGCTTAAACCATTTTGGCCAGTTGTCGCATCAATCACAAGTAACGTTTCGTGTGGTGCCCCTGGTAATTCCCGTTGAATGATACGGTTAATTTTATCTAACTCATTCATTAGGTTGACTTTATTTTGTAATCGACCGGCTGTATCACAGAGCACAATATCAATATTTTCTGTTTTTGCACGATCAATCGCATCAAACATAACCGCTGATGGATCCCCATTCGGTTTCGTTTTCACGACCTCAACTCCAAGCCGGTCACCCCACACTTGTAATTGATCAACAGCACCCGCACGGAAAGTATCTCCAGCCGCCATGATGACACTTTTGCCTTCAGCTTTAAAGCGGTGGGCTAACTTCGCAATTGTCGTTGTTTTTCCAACACCATTCACACCTACAAATAAAATTACTGTTGGTCCTGTCGATTGGATATTTAACTCAGTTTGCGCAATCCCATCACGTTGGTAAATTTCATACATTTTCTCAACAATAACTTCGTTTAATTCGCTTGGTTGTTTAACATTGCGAACTTTTACTTCGTGGCGTAATTGGTCAGTTAATTCCATCACGGTTTTGACACCAACGTCAGCCATGATTAAAATATCTTCGAGTTCTTCGAAGTATTCTTCATCAACTGTCCGGAACCGTGCCATTAAATCATTGAAGCCTGCGAGTAACCCTGAACGTGTTTTCCCCATTTTATCATGGTAATCATTGGCAATTTGTTCTTGTTCAACAACCGGTTGTTCAACTAGTACCTCACTCGTTGCTGAATCACTCCAGTCATAAACAATTTCTTCGATTACTGGCTCAACATGTCCTTGTGGTTCAACTTCAATTTCTGCTTGAGCTTGAACTTCTGGTTGCACTTGAACTTCTGGTTCAACTTTTTCACTTTGAAACATTTTTTTAAATTTATTGAATAAACCCATTTTCACCACTCCTTTTTATTGAATCATTTTTTTGGCTTCATCAAGTCGGACTGCGACTAACGTCGAAATTCCGGCTTGTTGCATCGTCACACCATATAACGCATCGGCGGTTTCCATTGTTCCTTGACGGTGGGTCACGACGATGAATTGTGTTTCTTCACTATAGCGATGCACGTATTTCGCAAAACGACTCACGTTATGTTCATCGAGGGCCGCTTCAACTTCATCCAAAATTGAGAACGGTACTGGACGAATTCGAATAATCGCAAACAATAAACAAATTGCCGTCAATGCCCGTTCACCACCAGAAAGTAATGATAAATGTTGCATTTTCTTTCCAGGTGGTTGCACATGCAACTCTATTCCGCGTTCATCTTCATATTCAGCTTCGGTTAACACCAATTGTGCTGTTCCTCCACCAAACATTTGGGTAAAGACATCAGCAAATGCTGCTTGAATTTGGGTGAACGTCGCTTGGAAGCGTTGATTCATCTCTTGATCCATTTCATCAATAACGGTTAATAAATTATCTCGTGCTGTTTCTAAATCTTGACTTTGCGTTTGTAAGTACGTAAAGCGCTCCATTAACCGTTCAAATTCTTCAATCGCGCCTAAATTGACTGTTCCCAGTTTTTTTAATTGCTTTTGCAGTTGGAACACTTCTTGTCGAGCATACGTTGGTAACACTTGCGTCCCAATTTTGGCATCAGCTGCTTCAAATGTTAAATGATAGACTTCACTCAACTGTTGTAGTTGCGTTTGCAAGGTTACTTCCACACGATTCAATTCGATTTCGGTCGTCCGCAATTGTTGACTAACCCCTTTCGTTTGAATCCGTAAAGCTTTGATTTCGACTTGTTCTGCTGCAATTGTTGCTTGGACAGTCACTTTTTCTTGCTGTAATGCTTGCAACCCTTCGCTTTGTTTCGCTAAAGCTGCTACTTGATACGCAATTTTTTGATTGTGTTCTTTCACTAAATCAACTAATTCATGTTGATCCGTTTCGGCCGTACTCAAATCACGATCAAGACGTTTTTTCTCTTCTTGGAAATGACGAAGTTGACCTTTTACTTGTTCCTTCTGATCCTTTTTTGCGCTTTGATTCGTTTGAATTGTAATTACTTCAAATTGAAGTTGTTGTAAATTCGCTTCCATCACGCGTAAGGTTTCCATCACTTGCGTTACTTTTTGCTCATCAGCTGCTACTTTTTCAACAAGGAGCGCAATTTCTTTTTGCAATTCATCAATTTGGTGACGTTGACTCAATAATCCATTCCGTTGATTGTTTTGACGCCCACCAGTGAATGAACCTCCAGCGTTGATAATTTCACCATCAAGGGTCACAATTTTCGTCCGATACTGTAACTTTTTCGCTAACGGCATTGCGGCATCCAAGTCTTCAACTACGAGGGTTTGCCCAAGTAGTGACTCAATCACCGGTTTATATTTTGTGAGAGCACGAACTAATTCGCTTGCCACACCGATAAAACCTGGTTGCTCGGTTGCGATTTGGATTTGTTGTTCACTCAGTGTTCGTGCTTTCATCGTATTTAACGGTAAAAAGGTTGCTCGTCCACGTTGTTCACGTTTCAAATATTCAATTGCTTGTTGCGCATCACGGTCACGGTCAACAACAATATGTTGGAGTGCCCCACCTAGTGCTGTTTCCAACGCTAAATCAAAACGAGTATCAGTTTCAATTAATTCAACAACTGCCCCACAAATCCCAATCAGTTCCTCTTGACGTTTTGCCAGTAACACATGCTTGGTTCCTGCGTGTAAATTTTTGAACGAATTCGTAATTTGTTCGAGCGCTTCAAGTTCAGCTTGTTTCTTCGTACACCGTTGTTGATTTTGGCGGAGCTGTTGTTGATCTTGGCGCAATTCACGTTGTTGCTCGGTAATTGCTTCACGATAGCCAGTTTCCTTATTTTGGAGCGTGACTATTTTTTGAGCTAAGCTTTGATTTTCGATTTGCAACGTTTGCAATGTTGTTTTTACCGCTTCAAGTTGGCCAGCAATGCGAGCTTCCTCTTCATGCTGGCGACTCAAATTGTTATTTAACGTTTGTTGTCGTTCATCTAAAATTTGTTGTTGGGCTTTTTGAGCTTCCAATTGTTGGCTCAACTGATTAAATGTCGTTTGATCATGCTGAATTTTTGTTTCTAATGTCCCAATTGCATCTTGTTGTTCATGAACAATTCGTTCAAGACGATCAAGTTCGAGTAATGCTTGTGCATCACTTTCTTGCCATTGTGTTAACGCTTGTTTTAATTCGTCATAGCGTTTATGCTGCGTACGAATATCGGCAACAAACACGTGTAATTGCAAAAATTCAAGCTGTTCTTGAATTTTCACGTATTGTTTTGCGGTTGTTGCTTGTTGTTCAAGCGCGTCAACTTGGCTTTTCAATTCTTGCATAATATCATGAACACGGACGAGGTGTTCTTGAGTTTGGCGAAGTTTTTTCAAAGCTTGTTCTTTCCGATTTTTATATTTCGAAACTTGTGCCGCTTCTTCAAAAATTGATCGGCGTTCAATCGGTTTACTATCTAAAATCCGGGCAACTTGCCCTTGTCCAATAATACTAAACGATGATTTTCCAACACCTGTATCTAAAAAGAGTTGATGAATATCTTGCAGTCGTACTTGCTGTTTGTTAAGTAAGTACTCACTTTCCCCACTACGATAAACACGACGGGTAATGCTCACTTCCTGATACTCTAACGGGAGTGTTTGACTTTGATTATCAAAGACAATTGTGACTTCCGCAAAATTAAGTGGTCGTTGGGCATCACTCCCTTTAAAAATGACATCATGCATTTTTGCTCCCCGTAATGTTTTTGCTGATTGTTCCCCTAATACCCATCGCACAGCGTCGACAATATTACTTTTCCCGCTTCCGTTTGGACCAACAATTGCACTCATTCCTGAAGTAAATTCAATTGTTGTTCGTTTGGCAAAGGTTTTAAACCCATAAAGCTCGAGGCGTTTAATCTGCATAATTTTTTTACTCCTTCTGTTGTGTTAACGCAAGTTTCGCTAATGCGGCACGGGCTGCTTGTTGCTCGGCATCTTTTTTTGTCCGGCCATCGCCTGTTCCAAAAGCAATTCCATCGACAATCACATTCGCGACGAATAATTTCGCATGTGCTGGTCCACTTTCATTCGCAATTTCATATACAACATTTCGACTTGCATCCGTTTGGACTAATTCTTGTAGTTGACTCTTGAAATCTTGATATTCCCGTTGACGAACCGTTGCGACTTCTGGGAAAACAATTTTCTCTAAAATCGTCTGCACATATTCCATTCCTAAATCGAGATACACTGCACCTAAAAGGGCTTCAAACGCATCGGCAATGATTGCTGGTCGTTGACGGCCACCAGTTTGTTCTTCACCACGACCTAAAAAGAGCATTTCCCCTAAATTCAATGTTTGTGCGTAAATGACGAGTGATTCTTCACGGACAATTTGCGCTCGAAATTTTGTCATTTCACCTTCATCCATTTGCGGATACGTTGTGTACAAAAATTCTGATGTTTTCAGCTCTAAAACTGCATCGCCCAAAAATTCAAGCCGTTCATTACTTTCAAAGACACGGCTTTCTTCATTGACGTATGATGTATGCATAAATGCACGGTGTAACACATGTACATCTCGAAATGGCAATTCCCATTTCTGCATAAATTTTGTAATTTGATCTCCTGTTGGACGTCCCATTGTCGTACTCCTTCTTACGCTTCTTGCGTTGCTTCCGTAATTGCTGTCGCAATTGCCGTTGTTAATTCTTTTTCAACTACCATTACAGCCATTGCAATTGCACTCGTGAATGATTCCGTATCTGAGCCACCATGGGCCTTAATTGCCGGTGCTTTCAAACCAACCATCATAGCTCCACCAATTTTGCGATAATCAAGTCGATTTTTCAAACCACGCAGTGCTGGTTTCATCAGTAAATAACCGATTTTCGCTCCAAAACGTTGCTTCACTTCTTGCGTTAATACTTCAATAAATGCTTTTTGCATCCCTTCAAGCGACTTCAAAGTAATATTCCCCGCAAATCCCTCACAGGCAACAACATCACACTCGCCATCAAAGATATCACGTGGCTCAATATTACCAATAAAGTTCATTGCTGCCGGTTTTGCTAATAGCAACTGATGCGCAGTTGCATAGGTTGCGCTTCCTTTTTTCGCTTCACTTCCGTTGTTCAACAAAGCAACTCGCGGTTGCGCAATACCGAGTAAAATTTTCGCCATTTCTTGACCCATAATTGCATTTTGTACAATATTCACTTCCGTTGCATCACTAATTGCCCCAAGGTCAAGGAAGATTATGTTCTTCCCTTTCACCGTTGTTGGCATCGTTGTCGCTAAAGCTGGTCGAGTAATCCCTTTCAATCGCCCTAACAATAAGGTTGTTCCTGACAGATATGCTCCCGTATTTCCACTTGAAATGACTGCATCTGCTTGTTTTTGGCGAACAGCCATAATTGCTTGGGCCATTGATGATTGTTTTTTGATACGTACTGCTGTGGCAGCATCATCATCACCTGTAATGACATCAGTACAATGAATAACTTCAATCCGCGGATGATTTGCCGTTAAATATTCGGCAATTTTTGTTTCATCCCCATATAGTTTAAACGTTATATTTGGAAATTTTTCAATTGCTTGCAACACAGCTTCCACTTCTGTTTTCGGTGCGTGATCGCTCCCCATTGCATCAATCGCTAGTGTATATTTTTTCATAAAAATCGTCTCCTTTGTTCATCCTACATGCTGATTTATTATACCATCATTTTAAACATGACGCAAAGGCGTTAATCGTTTTGCTGATGACTGGCAATTACTGGTGCTAAGTAGTTTTCTAAGGCTTGCGTTAAGCGGTCTTGAAAAACATATTCATAGGCATCCGTTCGCGCAAAATTTAAAATCACTTGATCTTCAACTAAATCCGCAAGTCGAAATTTTGGCAAGCCACTTTGTTTGGCTCCAAAAAAATCACCTGGTCCACGAAATTCTAAATCATATTGGGCAATTTCAAAGCCATCTGTCGTTTTTTCCATGACTTCTAAACGTTCCATACTTGGGCTTTGGCCACCCGGACCAACAATCAAACAATATGACTGATATTCACCTCGTCCAACTCGACCACGTAATTGATGTAGTTGTGATAAACCAAAGCGATTGCCATCATAAATGACCATGACGGTTGCATTTGGGACATTGACGCCAACTTCAATGACCGTTGTTGAAACGAGAATGTCTAGTTCATGGCGTTTGAACGTTTCCATCACTTCGTCCTTTTCGCTAGCAGCTAACCGGCCATGCATCAACCCCGTGCGCCGGTTTGGTAAAGTTTGTTGGAGTGTTTCATATAAGGCAATCGCATTTTGAACATCGAGCGTTTCTGATTCTTCAATTAACGGACAAACCAAATACGCTTGCCGTCCCTTAGCTACTTCACGCTCTAAAAAGGCAATAATTTCATTCCACTGCTTTTTCGTAACAACTTTTGTCGTAATTGGTTTTCGTCCAGCTGGCAGTTGGTCAATGACCGAGACATCCATATCACCCCACACTGTCATTGCAAGTGTCCGCGGAATTGGTGTTGCACTCATATAGAGCACATCAACATTCTCACCTTTAACCCGCAAGCGTTGTCGTTGTTTCACCCCAAAGCGATGTTGTTCATCAACAACAACAAGACCTAAGTTCGCAAATACAACTGGATCTTCGATTAAGGCGTGGGTTCCCAGTAAAATATCGATTTTGCCCTCAGCTAAAGCCGCTAAAAGTTCGCGGCGTTTTTTCACTTTTGTTGAGCCGGTTAAAATCTCAATTTTCAATGACGTTGCGCCAAAAAACTGCTGTAATGAGTGATAATGTTGCTGGGCCAAAATTTCGGTCGGTGCCATCAGTGCTGTTTGAAAGCCACTCGTGACTGCGCCTAACATCGCTAAAGCAGCGACAACTGTTTTCCCACTACCAACATCTCCTTGCAGCAAGCGATTCATTAACCACGGCGCTTGTAAGTCGCTTAAAATTTCTTGGGCAACTTTATCTTGTGCCTGAGTTAAAGCAAATGGTAACGTTGTTTGAAACTCACGAATTCGCACAAAATCTAGTTGTTTTGGCACTGATTGTTGTTGCTGTTTTTGACAACGACTTTTGATTGCTAATTTTAATTCAAATAAAAAGAATTCCGTATATTTCAACGTTCGGGTCGCATGCTTTAATTGGGCTGGTGTTGTTGGAAAATGAATCCAGGCAACTGCTTGGGCAAAATCCAATAATTTATACGTTTGAATTTTTTCCATTGGTACATAATTGGGCAGTTGCGCACCGTAATGTACGATTGCTTGCATGACTAAATCACGAAAATAACTTTGTTTCATCCCGGTAGGAAGTGAATAAACTGGTACAAATTCGGTTAACTGTTCTGGTTGATAGATTTTGATTTCATCTAATTGAATACTTTGGCTTTTGGCGACATATTTCCCTGTGACTAACACTTCTTGACCAACTTTAAATTGTTGCGCCAAATACGGTCTTCCAAACGCTTGTACATTAAAAATAACACCTTGCATTTGAACATTGAATTTCACTAAAATTTTTGCACGTGGCCGACTAATCACTGGGGGACTCGCAATCACCCCAATTAACGTAATTTTTTCACCATCAATAAAGTTCTCAATTGCTGTTGGCGTATAATCACCATAGCGATAGGGAAAATGTAATAATAAATCCCCAACTGTCATAAAACCGGCTTCATTGAGCCGTTGTTGCGTTTTTGGGCCAACCCCTCGTAAATTTTCAAGCCCAACTGTTAACATTGCTTCCATCTCATTCACTCCTTTCCTTTGTTTCACTATCGCAAAAAAATCAAAATTTGTCAATTCGACACAATAAAAAAAGCTATTTTCAAGAAGAAAATAGCTTTTTTTTATTCAACTGCGAGTAAGTAGTGATACACTGGTTGACCACCGTGGACAACCTCGACTTCAACATCTTCAAATGTTTCCTCTAAATAGGCAACAATTCCGGCTGTTTGTTCTTTTGTCGCTTCTTCACCAGTAAAGAGTGTTAATAATTCACTGTCTTCGTCAATCATTGCTTCAGCCAATGTTACAAATGCCATTTGCAATTCTGGATTTGAGGCTACGATTGCTTTTTCGAAGATTCCCATGTAATCATTTGCACTGATTTCAAGACCATCAATACTTGTATCACGAACAGCGTACGTAATTTGTCCAGTTTTCACATCCGTGATTCCTAAACTCATCATTTTCGCATTTTGTGAAACATCACGATCAGCATGGTATTTCATCAAAGCTGACATTCCTTGTGGAATTGATTTCGTTAACACAACTTCCACCGGGATATCAACAAGCGCTTTTACTTGTTCAGCTGCCATAATGATATTTCCGTTATTTGGTAAAATAATAACTGCATCTGGTTGCATTTTTTCAATTGCATCTACGAAGTCTTGCGTTGAAGGGTTCATAGTTTGACCACCTTCAATCACGTAATGACTTCCCATATCTCGGAACATTTTCGCAATTCCGCTTCCGGCTGCAACTGAAATGATTGCTGTTCCTTCAACTTTTTTGATTTCTGGTTGGCGTTCAACTGCTGTATTATTTTCAAACTGCTCTTGCATGTTTTCTGATTTCAATGTAACGAACTCACCTAATTTTGATGAAAGTGCAAATACTTCAAATGGTTTTTCCGTATGAATATGAACTTTCATAATGTCTTCGTCAGCAACGACAACAATTGAATTTCCATATTCTTCAAGTGCAGCATGGAATGTCACTTCATTGAAAGCATTTGGATTTTCTAAACGAATAATAAATTCGGTACAGAACCCAAAGTCATCAGCAGTATGATTATCTTCAAAATCCCATGTGTTCACATTTTGGAATTGAACAGGTTCATACGTTGTAAACGTTGACTCCCCTTTCAATTTAGCAACCATTCCTTCGAAAATGATTACTAGTCCTTGACCACCACTGTCAACAACACCAACTTCTTTTAAAATCGGAAGTAATTCAGGTGTGTTTAATAATGACACTTTTGATGCTGCCAAAACAGCTTCCATAAAGGCGATAAAATCAGTATGTTGTAACGCAAGTTGTTCAGCTGCATTTGCCGTATCTTTGATGACCGTCAAAATTGTCCCCTCAACTGGTTTCATAACTGCTTTATAGGCAACATCGCGTCCATAACCTAATGCGGCGGCAAAGGTTGGGATATCGCATGTTTTATGATCTTCTAACCCTTTTGCGATTCCACGGAAAATTTGTGATAAAATAACTCCTGAATTTCCACGAGCACCCATTAGTAAACCCCGTGATAATTTTTTGGCAACCTCACCAATTTCATTCGTCGCTAAGCTTTGAATATCTTTGGCTCCTGAGCTTGTTGTTAAATTCATATTTGTTCCTGTATCACCATCCGGAACTGGGAAGACGTTCAATGAGTTTACAAACTCGACATTATTTGCCAAATTTGCTGAACCTGCTAAGAACATCTCACGATAAAGATTTCCATCAATGAATGTATTTGACATTTTTTCTGCCTCCTTAGACGTTATCTGTTACGCGCACATCTTGAATGAAGACATTAACACTTCCAAGTTGAAAATTCAACTTGTTTTCAACTTCATATTTAACACGATGTTGAATTGATGTCACGATTTCTGAAATTTTTACCCCATAGCTAAGAATCACATATAAATCAATGTGAATTGTTCCTTCTTCGTTTCGTACCAAGATTCCTCGTTGGTAGTTCTCGTTTCCAAGTAACTCAGCTATTCCATCTTTGACTAATTGTTTTGATGCCATTCCAACAACACCATAACATTCAACAGTTGCTCCACCAGCAATTGATTGCACGACTGCCTCTGAAAAACGGATTGTACCTAATTCATTTTCTAAAATAATCGCCATATGACAATTCCCTCCAATCTATTCACCGCCTATTTTACCATAAAAAAAAACTTTTTCCTATGCCTTGATTTTTTTTTTGATTTTTAATCTATTCAGCCGCTTGTAAATCCGGCAAAAGTGTGCTAAAATTTCTAATTGTGATTTAGATTTATATTTGTGATTGTGACTCTGGAAACTATATCGATGAAAATAGCAATAAAGGAGGAACTCATATGTCACGTGTATGTTTCATTACAGGAAAAAAACCATCTACTGGTAACAAACGCTCACATGCAATGAACGCTTCAAAGCGTCGTTGGAACGTTAATCTTCAAAAGGTACGTATTCTTGTTGACGGGAAACCAAAAACAGTTTATGTATCAACACGCGCTTTAAAATCTGGAAAGATTGAACGCGTTTAAGATTAATTGAGCACATTGCTGTGTTGCAGCGATGATCATAATTTTATACTAAAAGAAAAAGGCACCTCGTGATTTGGGTGCCTTTTTTTCGTCTTCATAATTTCCAATTTCTAAGTTTGTTTTCTTGAGTTTAAAGTACCACTCAAAAGTTTAAATCGTAAAAAAAGGACATGCTTCACAGCATGTCCTTCATTAGGCCGTTTGGTTTCTTTACACGAAGTTTCCTATCTCCGCTTTTACTCAGAAGCAATTTTTAATTTCATACACGGAGCCCTGCTTTCGCTCACGCTTTAACTTGTAGATGATT
>JBOFSL010000007.1:0-1550 GCA_051651525.1 Culicoidibacterales bacterium
AATTCAAATTCCCGTGATGTTAGTTCTGACAATTACGGTGGCCTGGCTAAGTGCGAAAGTAATTCAGCCACTATTGAAAAAAATCCAAAACCCACTCGTACTCGTCGTGTTGACCTTTGGTGTTATCTTTGCAATGCGACAAGTTGAAACAAGCTTGCATTTGAGTAGTTTTAATTCATTACTCGCGATTATGCTCTTTGGTTTTTTCTTGCGTTTCAAATTCGAGAACAAGGCAATCATTGTCCAAGTACAAATGCAACGTTTATGGAAATATGGGCGTAGTTTTTTATTCGTTTTTGTGGGTGTCGCTATCAATCCAAGCTTAGTTGGTGATTATTTTTACTTAGGAACAATTATGTTGTTAATTTCATTAACCGTACGTTCGATTGGAGTGTTTGTATCATTGATTGGAACAAATTTAACTTGGCAAGAGCGTGCGTTTTGTGCGATTGCGTATTTACCAAAAGCGACGGTTCAATCAGCGAAAGCTGGGGTACCGCTAGAATATGGTGTTGCTGGAGGCGAAATAATTCAAGCGCTGGCAATTTTAAGTGTGTTAATTACAGCACCAATCGGTGCGATTGGGATTCAGTATTTTGCGCCCCGAATCTTAACACAAACAAAAACAGAGTAAATATGAAACAGGACACAGCGATGTGTCCTGTTTTTTTATTGTAAAATTCATAAAAAAGCCGAAGAAATGCCATCTTATTTCGCGTATACTGAAAGAAAATGCACCAGAGAAATGGTGAAAATTATGAAAAATTCAGAACAATTATTTTTGGCAAAATTAAGTGGTAAAATAGGGATTTTGCTCTTGCTAGGGCAAGCACTATTCGCATTAGTAACGGGTGGAATGACAGTAATTATCCAACAAATGTGGGGCTATGGTTGGCCAATGCCAATGATGGGGTCTGGAGTTGATCTTCCATTCGAACAAAGTAATGGCATGATGGGGTCGAATACGATGATGCCAAATACACCGGAATGGATGAGTAGTGATCCATCATATTTCTATTTTGATTTTTTCCAACAAATGATGAGCTTATTGTTTGTGAATGTTGGTATTGGTTTAGCAATTTGGCTTTTTATGCAAGTCCAAAAACTTCCTAAAAAATGTAATCGTACACAACAATGGAGTTTTTTAGGAGCAGCTATCATATTGCTTATACTCAATCAAGTGATTATCGCAGTCTTTCTTTTAATTACAGGTGTAATCATTGCTTGGCAACGTCAAAAAAAACATGAAGAAAACGAAGTGAAACGAGATGAAAGCAATGATGTGCCAGTATTAGCACAAGCTGATGTCGGAATAGCCCTAGGAACAGGCAATCGAATCTGAGACGTCTTGATGCAAAGTAATCCTTGGAAGTTGTGAAAGCGTATGAATTATCGAAACTGATAATTTGGAATGCTAAACAAAACTTTCTTAGGGCATTTATTTATAATATTATTGGGATTCCAGTTGCAGCTGGGATGCTAATTTTCTTTGGCGGACCGACACTTGAATCAATGTTTGCCGCGGTAGCAATGGTATTTAGTTCAATTCC
>JBOFSL010000008.1:0-1364 GCA_051651525.1 Culicoidibacterales bacterium
GGTGCATACGCATCAGTTGGAAAAGCTTCAAATCCGGCTGCAACAACGATTGCTTCTGCCGCTTTACCAGTTGCTTCATCATCTAAAAACACACCTGTGTGTGTCATTGTCATTTTTTCACTAATCGTAAAAATGTTATATCCAACAACATTGCCATCAATATCTTTAATTTGGGCAACATCACCTTGACGTTCAAAAGTAAAATTGTCACTTACTTTATCAAAATTAACCAATAAAACATCGCCAATTCCAGTTTGATTGTAAACAAGATTCATATGTATCATCCTCTTTCGATTCGTTATTTTTCGTTTTAACACCTACGTTTATGAAAAATCTGTAGGACCTTCTTATTTTAACATAAAATTGCCGAACTCACCACCAATAATTTCAACACAAAAAACAATTCTTGTGTTGAATTAGTTAAATAAATCGTTGTAAAATTCGGTTTTTTTTCATTAAATAACTGATTGCTAAAGAGATACTATACACACTCAGTATGAGCACAAGATAGTTACTAATCATTGGGAACCAGTTGAGTTCACCAAAACTGGCTAACACGCTCAAAATAGCCACATGAATAAAATAAATTCCAAATGTATATGGGCTCAAGCTTACAATTAGACGCTTCAACCACGTTTCACGATACGTTTGGTGGACAAAACTGATAAAAACGAGACAGCTCCCAATAATAATCAATGGGGAAAAGTTATCCGTTATATAATTAATAGTTTGTTCCGGTGATATCACTTCGTATAAGCTTGCAAAAATAATTGCCGTTAATGCCATACTGAGGAGATACCCACTCACCCCAAGCCAAATGTTTAGTTGCCATTGCTTCTGTTTTGTGAGATATCCAAATAAGAAATACCCCGTAAATCCACCAATTTTTAGTAATTGAAAAATAACTAACCCTGTCCACGCCCCAAGTACTTGCATAATCCCACCATAGACAAAACTCCCAATCACGAATAGCATAATTTGCCGTTCACTGCGATTACATAATTGTTGATTGAACCATGGTGTGAGTAAATAGTAGATCCCTAACACTGGTAAAAACCAGAAATGATAAGTCGTTTCACCAACAAAAAATTCCGCACTCATCGTCATTGGACTCGCTAATTGGAATCTCCACCAGTAAAAAACAATGGTAAACACCCAATAGATTCCTAACCAAAATAAAAAAGGGACAAAAATACGTTGCTTCGTTTTTGACCACATTTCTTTGAAATTCCCACTTTTGGCTGGGTTTAACAATAAGTAGCCACTAATCATAAAAAATAGTGGCACAGCTGCTCGTGACAGAACATCTAATATCAATGGAAATTCATAACTATAACTCGCTGTTTGTCGTATTGCTAGTGCTG
>JBOFSL010000009.1:0-1808 GCA_051651525.1 Culicoidibacterales bacterium
ATCAAAAAAAAATTATAAAAAATAATTCAGAAATGAAAATAAAAGAACAAAAAATGGATAGTAAATATTTACCTAAAATCGCAACAGTTGATGTTGAAATTCAAAAATTAAATCAAGAAATGCAAGGTTTAACAGCTCAAAACAAAGAACTTGATATTCAATTGAAATCTAAAGCGGAATCTGAAGTAAAAGTAGAATCTGAAGCTAAGGCCAAAGCTGAGGCCGATGAAGAAGCGAGAAAACAAGCGGAAGCGCAAGCCAAGGCGGATGAAGAAGCGAGAAAACAGGCTGAAGCGCAAGCTAAGGCAGATGAAGAAGCGAGAAAACAAGCGGAAAGCCAAGCAGAATCTGAAGTTGTTCCACCAGAACAATCCACTGAAAAATTTGCGAATTGTACAGAGCTACGGGCAGTATACCCTGATGGTGTATCAGCAGGACACCCCGCCTATCAATCAAAGATGGATAGAGATGGCGATAGTTGGGCATGTGAGTAATCATAGCCAAGATGAACCAAATATGTAAGTGTTACAGAAATCATTCAAGACATGAATAAAATAATTCAACAAGTGCAATAATAATGGATGTGATCTTCATATAATTTGAAATTTCTTATCCATTCGTGGTACAAAATATTTGATTAGTAAACTGAACCCTGTCAGATGGACACATGAAAAACCCCATCTGATAGGTTTTTGTATTCGGCAGCTAGCTATCGTAGCATAGTGCCGTCGCCAATCAGTTTTTATTCGAGACTGAACTGATTACTGAAAAATTTGCAAAGAGTGTAGTGGCCAGCAGGAAGAAACTGTGATATGATACTTTTGATTATTCAATAAAGGAGAATTATTTTATGAACACACCATTATACAAATCAAAAACAGATCGCACGATTACAGGAGTTTGTGGAGGGATTGCCGAATATTTCGGTTTCAATTCACAAACATTACGCATTATTTTCATTCTCGGTATTTTCTTCGGGTTATCGATTTTCTTTTATTTAGCATTAGCAATTTTAATGCCTGAAAAAACGAATTAATAGTCAAAATTCCTTTCTCCTTACCAGTATGGTATACTAGAGAGGAATTTTTTTGTTCGACGAACAAAGTGAAAGAGAGAATCATATGGACGGAAAAAAACGGAGTAATATCACAATTGGTGCAACGGTCCTTGTTGTTCAAAAACAAGATCAACGCACAGGAAAATTAACTGAAGGTGTCGTCCAACGATTATTAACGAAATCACCGAACCATCCTCATGGTATCAAAGTGATGCTTGAATCAGGCGTTGTTGGTCGGGTCCAACAAGTAATTGAGTAATAAGGAGTTGTTGCAGAGATGAATATTCAAATATTCGGAACGAAAAAGTGTTTTGAAACGAAAAAGGCCCAACGGTACTTTAAGGAACGTGGGGTCAAATTTCAGTTTATCGACTTGAGCGATAAAGGAATGAGTAAAGGTGAATTTCATATTGTCAAGCAAGCTGTCGGTGGGCTTGATGCGTGCATTGATCTCAATGCGAAAGACAAAAAAGCGCTCGCGTTGATTACCTATTTAACACCTGAAAGTAAGGAAGCAAAATTGTTGGAAACCCAACAATTGCTGAAAACGCCAATTGTCCGTAACGGAAAGCAAGCAACAGTCGGGTTTGCAGCTGATGTTTGGAAAACATGGGAATAATAAGTGAAAGCAAATCACGCTACATGTGAGTTGCTTTTTTTTTGAGTTGAATTGCTATAAATCGCAAAAAAAGGACGTTTTTTTGTTGTTCAGAAAATGAAGTGGCGCGTTTAAGCGAATGGTAGCGATATG
>JBOFSL010000010.1:0-1760 GCA_051651525.1 Culicoidibacterales bacterium
TTAACCAAGCGATTATCTTTTTAATGAGCGCTTTTGTCGCAACGACACTTGGGATGTTGATTCAAAATTACATGATGTCAACAATGGCTGGGAAATCGACAAATACAATGCGAATTCAACTTTTCGAAAAATTAGAGTCACTCTCAATTCGCTTCTTTGATCAAAGCAGTGATGGAGAGATTCAAAGTAATTTTACGAATGATATTGATAATATTTCGACAATGATGAGTCAATCGCTGATTCAAGTGGTATCAAATCTCGCCTTACTGATCGGAATTGTCATTATGATGTTGCGTGAAAATATAAGCTTAGCCTTTGTGACGTTAATTATGGGACCAGTCGTTGTTGCCCTCTCATCAGTAATTGTCAAAAAAGCAAAACAGTATGTTGATGCACAACAAGAAAAACTGAGTGAACTCAATGGCTATATTGATGAAAAAATTTCCGGACAAAAAGTTATTATTAGCTATGGTTTAGAAGAAGAAACAATTGAAGGGTTTTTAACGCAAAATGAAGCATTGAAAAAAACTTCGATTAAAGGTCAAATTTATTCAGGAATTTTATTCCCAATGATCCAAGGGATAAGCTTATTGAATACGGCAATTATTATTTTTGTTGGTGGAACGTTAGCGATTGAAGGGGCAATTACGATTGGATTACTCGTTGCCTTTGTCCAATATTCACAGCGATTCTTCCAACCACTGAGCCAAATTGCCTCACAGTATAATATTTTACAGCTAGCGTTAACAGGAGCGAACCGAGTATCACAAGTTTTTGAACAGCAAAGTGATGTTGTGAATAGTCCAGATGCCAAACCAATTGAGCAAATTGAGGGCGCAGTTGAAATGAGTCACGTAACATTTGGATATGAACTAGGAAAAATGGTCTTAAAAGATATTAGTATGCAAGTGAAAAAAGGGCAAATGGTTGCTCTCGTTGGACCGACTGGTTCAGGAAAAACGACGGTGATGAATTTAATGAATCGTTTTTATGATATTGAGCAAGGGACAATTACGATTGATGGTCAAAATATTACGAAATATACGTTAGATTCCTTACGTGAAAAAGTTGGAATTGTTTTACAGGAAGCAACGATTTTTGCTGGAACAATTCGTGAAAATATTATGTACGGAAAACGGCAAGCAACAATGGCAGAAATTGAAAATGCAGCCAAACTTGCGAATTTACATGATTTTATTGTCAGTTTAGAACAAGGTTACGAAACTGAAGTAACGAATGCATCGAGTGTGTTCAGTACAGGACAGAAACAACTTTTGAGTATTGCGCGGACGATTTTAACTGATCCAGATTTATTGATTTTAGATGAAGCAACGAGTAATGTTGATACCGTAACCGAGGCGAAAATTCAAAAAGCGATGGATAATATTATTCCTGGTCGGACAAGTTTTGTGATTGCCCATCGCCTAAAAACGATTTTGCGAGCAAATTTGATTATCGTTTTACGTGATGGTGAAATTATTGAACAAGGCACACATCATGAATTGATGGAACTTCAAGGATTTTATGCTGAATTATATGAGAATCAATTCGTCAAATAAATGTAAAAAAAGTAATTTTTAATGACCGAAAATTCAAGTTTCGTGGAATATATAAAGTGAAGAGAGTTTTCACTTCAAAAAAATACTGAAAGAGGAATTCAAGCATGGAAAAATTTACGTACACAATTGAGCAGAACCTAGGAATTTTATCACAATCAAATCAAGGCTGGACAAAAGAGTTGAACATTATTAGCTGGAATG
>JBOFSL010000011.1:0-2593 GCA_051651525.1 Culicoidibacterales bacterium
AACATAGTTTTGGACCGGATAATGTGGAACGACACTTCCTGCTTTGACATACATAGGAATAAAATCAAGCTCGGTTTCAACAATGAACGATTGACCTCCGATAATTTTTATTCCTTGCCAGTAGTCATACCACGTGCCAGTTGGTACATACACGAGCCGTTCGCGACTACCTTGTTCGACAACCGGCACAACTAATAGTGATTCACCGACCAAAAATTGACTTTGAAGTTGCTGCACTTTTGGATCTGTTTGATAATGTAACACTAACGGGCGTAAGATTGGCAAACCCGTAATTTGCATCGCCCACAGTAAATCATAGAAATATGGTAATAATCGATAACGTAATTGAATAGCTGCACGCGTTGCAACTAAAGTCGCTTCATCAAAAGCAAATGGCTCTTGGCTCCGAGTTAATACTGACGTATGGTTCCGGAATAATGGTGAGAATGCCCCAACTTGTGTACATCGAACTAAGAGTTCCGCCGTTGTATCCGAACCAAAGCCACCAACATCAGTCCCAATTAATGAAAAACCACTTAATCCTAAATTTAACTGTTGTGGGATCGCCATTCGTAAATGCTCCCAAAAACTATGATTATCTCCCGTCCAAAACGTCGTATACCGTTGTGTTCCCGCGTACGCCCCGCGAGTAATGACAAATGGTCGTTTTTGGGTAGCCGTTTTGATTCCTTCATACGTTGCTTGGCACATCAAATGACCGTAAACATTATGAATTTCAGCATGCGTCGTTGGTCGACCATTATTGCTAAATCGTACATCTTGAGGAAACTCGCCTTGAAAACTTGCTGGTTCGTTCATATCGTTCCAAATTCCAGCCAATCCAGATTCCAAATGCCCGGCAAGATGATTCCCCCACCACTGCCGAACAGCTGGATTGCTAAAATCAGGAAAAGCTGAATCTCCTGGCCAAACTTGATTGATATACACGAGACCATCTTTATCAGTCGCAAAATACTGATTGGCAACTCCTTCTTCAAAAGCAAAATAATCGCGTTCTTTTTTGATTGCTGGATCAATAATTGTCACAACTTTCGTCCCACCTTCAGCCAAATCAGCAATCATCTGTTTTGGCTGTGGGAAACGACTGTGATCCCACGTGAAAATCTTAAACGCGTCCATATAATCAATATCTAAATGGATGACATCTAATGGGATTTTGTACGTCCGGAATTGCGCAACGAGTTCGCGCACGCGTGTTTCATTTTCATACGACCACCGACTTTGTTGATAACCAAGCGTCCATAACTGTGGCAATGGCGAACGACCAGTCAGTTGCGTGTACCGTGTCACAACTTCCGTTAAGTGTGGACCGGCAATAAAGTAGTAATTAAGCTGACCGGCATCCGCGCCAAAATAGTAGTACTCAGAATTTTCTTTTCCTAAGTCAAAATAACTTTTAAACGTATTATCAAAAAAGAGTCCAAACGCCGCACGCTCACGTAAAGTCAAAAAGAATGGTACTGACTTATAAAGCGCTTTATGACTTTCAACATGCGGTGTCGGATCATCCGTATTCCACATTTCATAGGCATAGCCACGTTTATTTAAAAATCCTGTTTTATCTCCGAGTCCATAAAATAGCTCGTCCCCTTGCATCACTTTAATCACTTCAATAGCATGTGGTGGCGTATTCCGTTCTAACTTATGCCCCTCAGATTCTGCCAGATCATTGATACCATTTCGGACAAAACCATTGCGTTCACCGCGTAAATCGGCGCATAACAACATTCCAGATTGATCATAAAAATCAACATACCCTTGTGGGAAAACATGAACATTCAAAGCCGTAGTCGTCACTTGTAGGAAGTCAGTCGTCACATTCACCACTACTTCATGGACACCCTGTGGCTGAGGCAGCACCGCAAACGAATCGATTCGCAAATCACGCTCACCCGCACTCACCTGAATCACCTCAGGCGTCAAACATTCAAGATGTAGCACCTCGTGTTCAAAACGGACAACAACTAAACAACCATGCTGTTCAAAACCAACTAATTCACCATAATTCATCATTACACCCTACCTTTTTCAAAAAAATCACAAATCAAGTATAGCGCTTTCTTAACGTGAAAAAAAGCAACAAAACTACCACAAAATAACACAAACTTGCTAAGTGCGAAGCATGTTATAAGAAGTAAGTGCTGACGGTGGTACTACAACAAAGTAACTACAGTAGTATCGAAGCAACTGAAAAACGAATGAACATTGACAGCTGGCCTAACATGATTCAACTTCGTAAGCAACTCACAACTCAAAATAAATTACTCATGAAACACATTGATCAACTGACAGAAAAAATTGCAGTGATGAATCAACACAAAAAAGTCGAGTGAAAACACGTAAGCCTTGAATGAAAGCCGCAACGATTGCGCATTTAGAATCAGAAACCATGTTCATGAAGTTGATGCTGAACACTGTACGTGTTTAGCTTGACGTCAATTCTTGGTGAAAAGACAGTCCATGAATATGTTAAATTTATCCCAGCACGTGTCAAACGGATGGTTGTGAAAACCCAAACGCTTATTTGCCGTTGCCTTGAAAAAACAGATGATATTACGAATATTATTGAAGC
>JBOFSL010000012.1:0-2744 GCA_051651525.1 Culicoidibacterales bacterium
GGAATTATTGTGGCAGCACAGCACGTGAGTGAGAGTGATGTTGCAAGTGGTCAAACCAAAACGGGAATGATAGCTCAAACTGGGGAACAAGTCGCACAGGTAAAACGGTTTACACTGGAAAATCATCCTCAATTTGCTGAGTACGAAGCTGCTTTTGCCGTTCCTACTGAAAAAATTCGAATTTCAGCAAATAAACCTGATTTTGATTTACCGTTGAGTGCGGTGAATGATGGGGATAAATCAACATATTGGGCACCGAGTACACGCGATGATGTGTTGCAAAGTGAAGTTGAATTTAACTTTGATGAATTAGTGACGTTAGATGCCTTAACGTATGTGGCGCGTCAAAATGTCAATGTTGATTCTGGGGGATTCCCACATGAATTTGAAATTTATGGGGCAATGGCAGATGATGCAGAATACACCTTAATTGCGAGTGGAGCTGAAGCAACGGCAACTAAAGATACAATTGCTATTCATTTTCCAACAACAACTTTTAAAAAGTTAAAATTTAAATTTATTTCAACATCAACACGGACAAAGTGGGCACATATTGCGGAAATTGATTTTTATCAACCTGATGCTGTCCAAACAGCGATGAATGAATTGTTCACTGATAGCAGCAAAAGCGCAGTGAATCCAACCTATCAAGATGAAGCAGTGTTAACACAGTTGCAAGCAGCGGTTGTTGACCATCCATTTGAAGCTGAGTATACGGCAAGTATTATCGATGCACAAACGTTACTTAATCATACACCAGTGGAAGTAAGTGTTGCCACTGTGCAAGCGTTCAAACATTTTGACAATACTGCTTATAATACCGCATTCAAAATTCCAACTGAAAAAATTAAAAGTATTAGCAATAACGCTGGACACTACAGCAGTCGCGTGATTACGAATGCGATTGATAATGATCCAAGTACATATTGGGAAACAAATAAAGGAAATTCAGCCTCGTGGAATAATGAAGTGACTGTTGATTTTACGCAAGCAGTCACAATTGATCGTCTTGTCTTTGGAGCACGTCCAGATCGAAAAGGCTTTGCGACGAAATTTGAAGTGTATGCCTCACCAACAAGTGAAGGAGAAACATTTGAATTATTAGCAACTGGTGATTACAATGCCGTGACTGGTTTAGTCGAAGCAAAATTTGATGCGAAAACGATGAAGCGTGTAAAGTTCAAATTTGTGCAATCAAATCAAAATTGGGCAACATTGAATGAGTTAGCATTTTATCAAGCTGATGAAGTAGCAGCAGCTATGCAAAATTTATATACCGATAGTCAAAAAAATACGCTTAATCCAGAGTTTAATTCAGTTGAGGCTTTGACTCAATTACAAACTGCAGTGAATGTGCACCCTTTATCGACAACATATACGGAAACACTCGCAAATGCATGGATTATTTTGAACCATAAGCCAATCGAAGTGACGAAAGCAAATACGAAACCATTTACAGAGTTTGAGAATGTGGCTTATAGTGATTTGTTCAAAATGCCAACGAGCAATATTACGAAAATTACAAATAATGCCGGACACTACAGCAGTCGAGTGATTACGAATGCAATTGATAATGATCCAAGTACATATTGGGAAACAAATCAAGGAAATTCAGCCTCATGGAAGAATGAAGTTGAAGTTTCATTCAACAAAGCAACAACGTTGGATCGTATTGTCTTTGGAGCGCGACCGGATAAAAAAGGATTTGCGACGAAATTTGAGGTGTATGTTTCCCCAACAAGTGAAGGAGAAACATTTGAGCTGTTAACAACTGGTGGCTATAATGCTGTGACTGGTTTAGTTGAAGCGACATTTGCGCCAACTGAAATGAAACGGGTGCGCTTTAAATTTGTTGAATCAACTGAAAATTGGGCAACGTTAAGTGAAATAGCGTTCTACCAGGAAGATGCACTCACAAAAACAGTCAATGATGTCTTTGTTGATCAAACATACCTAGAATTAAAATCAGCATATCAAGATGCAAGTGTACTTGATGCGCTCTATCAACAAGTGTTAGCACATCCAGCCAATACGGATTTGAAAATCATTATGGAATTAGCGATTGCGACATTCAATGGGACAGCGAATCAAACGTATACAATGGTGACTGCAGATCAAAATGGTGATATGAGTGCTCATGCAAAAAATACGTTAGCAATGAGTTCAGCTGGACAAAATTACCAAGCAACAGGAATTTACGGATTACCGGGTGAGAAAGTCATAGTTTATCTTGATGTTGAAGCTGGCACAACAGTGTTACCGAAAATTTCATTTGCTCAAAACCAAGGGAGCTGGCGTGGCTATATGTACACGTTAGAATTAAAGCCTGGACGGAATGAAATTACTGTACCAACCTTTGATTTAACTTCAGATATTTATGCGTATAAACCAAATCCAGGTGGAGCAGCGTATATCGTTAATCCATATACGCCCGAACAACAAGGGAATGCACCGAAAATCCGCATTGAAGGTGGACACGAGTTCCCATTCTATCGTCAAGGTGATGATGAAGCAGCATTCCTTGAAAGTGTTAAAGCATATCAAGAAAAATTAACTGCGGCACAAGCAGTAGGTGATGGAAGTGTGCTTGATTTACTTGAAGTTGAGGGTGACCGTGTGTTAATTTCAACATTGGCAAGTTCGGGATATCAATCGTTTATCAACGAAGGACAATCACCAGCTGCTTTAATGGACTATTGGAATACAACGTATAACAAAATGTTAGAATTCCAAGGTTTAGATGT
>JBOFSL010000013.1:0-1798 GCA_051651525.1 Culicoidibacterales bacterium
GTGAAATGAAAATATCGCCAAGGACTCGAGGAATTTCTATACCGAGGCCATAAATTGGGAATTCATCTTCATTATCTTCAAAGGCAAATGAAATCACATCTGTTGGTTGATCTTTTTCGCGATAATCACGGT
Source organism: Culicoidibacterales bacterium (assembly GCA_051651525.1). Classification (GTDB taxonomy): domain Bacteria; phylum Bacillota_I; class Bacilli_A; order Culicoidibacterales; family ZOR0006; genus ZOR0006. The sequence continues at coordinate 133 of JBOFSL010000013.1, forward strand.
TGATAACCTGAATTTGTTCGTTATTCAATAAAGTAATACTTAATTCCAAGTTATCATCAGTTAATGCTTCTAACTCAACTAATTTCTCCAATAACTGTGTAATAAACGTTTCTTCTTGTGTGTAATCACCATCAATTTGTTGTCCAAAATCAATTGTTAACATCGTCAATCACCTATACTTTCTGATTTTTCACCTTCCATTTAAGGCGTTTCATCGTTATTCACTTGTATCATAGCATATGTTTTTTCTTTTGTAATTGCTTTTTTGTGACTTTCAAGCATTATTTGACTTTCTAAGTATTTTCGATATAATAATAACAACTTTGTTATCGCTATCAAGCGAACAAAAAAATCACGTTATGAGGTTCTTTTTTTTATGGGTCAATTATGGTATTTCCGTATTTTTTATGTGCTGTTTTTCTTCTCAGCTTCAATGATTTTCTCCCAAACATCTGTCTTTCTGCAAAGTAAGGATTTATCTGGAACTGAAATTGGGATTATTCTCGCCTCAATTTCGTTTGCCGCGATGATTAGTCAACCGATTATCGGTGTTATCGCCGATCGGTTTAAAAATCGCAGGCTAATTTTACAAATTTTATTTTTCGCTTCTGCCTTTTTCGTATTATTTTTACCGCAAACTTCTGGTTTCTTACCACTATTAGTGTTGGTCTTTACGTTTTCGTTTTTTTTAGAGCCTACCTTTACTTTAGCAGATACGACAATTATCGAAGCTGCCAAGTATGATGACCATGTTGAATATGGTAAAGTGCGCTGGTTTGGCTCAATTGCGTGGGGGTTAGGTTCACTCACACTCGGGTTGATTTTACAATTTTTTGGTGGCTTTTCAACGGCTTTTCTGCTTTTCGCAGTTTTGATGGTGACTGCAGGTGTCATGGCTTTTCGCTTTCCAAATCATCAAGCCAAAACTACTGAAAAAATTGAATGGCACGAACTTGGACATTTGCTCAAAAATCGTCATTTTATCTTTATTTGTCTCTTTTCAATTTTCGTCGGTGGTGTCAGTTTAACTGCGGGTAATTATTTAGCACTGCGCTTAATGGACCTTGGTGCTACTGCTAGTATTGTTGGTTTCGCTATGTTTTTACCAACCTTATTAGAAATCTTGAGTTTCAACTTTTCAGGACGAATTATTAACCACCTTGGTTTAAAACGTGCCTTTTTACTCGTTTGCCTGATGATGACCACCGCTCAATTTATTTTCTACCTCGCACCACATTATACAATTGTAATGCTTGGCATGTTCTTACAGGGGTTAATCTTCCCAATTTCAATATCGGCAATTTATCAATTTTTGGCTCAACATTTCGAACCGCACATTTTAACGACTGTCAGTACGTTTCGTGCAACCTTAGCCGCCGGTTTAAGTACCTTCGTTTTAACTTTAATTGCTGGTTTTATCTACGACGCCTTCAGCTTATCCGCAATTTTCATCATGACAACTAGCCTGATGATCATTGCCGGGTTGATTACCTTTTTCTTCTTCCCACAACACATAAAAAATCACGAATAAAAAAGTGCGAAATCATTCTGATTTCGCACTTTTTTATTCAACTTCTTCTGTTGGAACAGCTGGCGTTGGTTTCGGGACAATTTGTAATGTTGGCAACGGTGAATTTGGTAGAGCTTTGACAACCATGTAAATCAT
>JBOFSL010000014.1:0-6317 GCA_051651525.1 Culicoidibacterales bacterium
AAAAACCTTCTTTATTCGTACGTATGGATGCCAAATGAATGAACATGATGAAGAAGTTATGGCTGGAATTTTTGAACAAATGGGTTATACACGAACAAAAAAAATGGAATTAGCAGACGTTGTATTGTTGAATACGTGTGCGGTTCGTGAAAATGCTGAAAATAAAGTTTTTGGTGAACTTGGTCATTTAAAAAAACTAAAACGCGAACGTCCAGAGCTACTACTTGGTGTTTGCGGTTGTATGACACAAGAAGAAGATATTATCAATCGTATTCTCCAAAAAGAACAACACGTTGATTTTATTTTTGGGACACATAATATTCATCGAATCCCACAAATTGTACGTGATGCCTTTTTAGCAAAAGAACTTGTTGTTGAAGTTTGGTCAAAAGAAGGTGATATCATCGAAAATTTACCAAAAACGCGAAATGGGAATTTAAAAGCTTGGGTAAACATTGCCTATGGTTGTGATAAATTCTGTACATACTGTATTATTCCGTATACGCGTGGAAAAGAGCGTAGTCGCCAACCTGAAGACATTTTAGCGGAAGTTCGCGAACTTGCTGAACTTGGCTATCAAGAAGTGACGTTACTTGGACAAAACGTCAATAGTTACGGAAAAGATTTAGGAATTAATTATACATTTGCGAGTTTATTGGCAGATGTTCAAAAAATGTCAATTCCTCGAGTTCGCTTTACGACAAGCCATCCTTGGGATTTTACTGATGAAATGGTGGCAACACTTGCAAGTGGTGGAAACTTAATGCCACATGTGCATTTACCAGTGCAAGCAGGAAGTAGCGCAGTTTTAAAATTAATGGGACGTCAATATAACAAAGTTTCATATACAGAGTTATACAATAAAATTCGGACGCAAATTCCTGGAGTTGCAATTACAACTGATATTATTGTCGGGTTTCCAAATGAAACAGACGAACAATTTGCTGAAACGTTGCAATTATGTAAAGAATTAAAATATGATGGAGCATTTAACTTTATTTATTCGCCACGTGAAGGGACACCGGCAGCGAAAATGATTGATAATATCGATGAATCAACGAAAAAAACACGATTGAAAGAGTTGAATGTCGTATTAAACGAACATGCATTGACTCATAATCAAGCGTATATAGATACCGTTCAGTACGTACTTGTCGAAGGGACAAGTCAAAAAAATGATGAGATTTTATCGGGTTATACAGAATCTTTAAAACTTGTCAATTTTGAAGGACCAACGTCATTAATCGGGCAAATTGTCCCAGTTAAAATTACTCAAGCACGGACATGGTCGTTATTTGGAGCGTATGAAGGTGAATAAACAGATTACAAATGAAGTAATACTCAAAGCTTGGCAAGAATTTGTTGAAACGCTAGTTGAGTTACCTGAAGTTGGTGCATTCAAACAAGCAGAACAAAAAATTACGAATCATGAACAAATTTATCATTTACGTGAACAAATCAAACTTGAGCAAAAAGCGATGGTCAATGCAAAGCATTACGCGAAACTAGAAGCAGTAGTCGTACATCAACAGACAATTGATCAATATGAAGCAGAATTGTCAGATATTCCACTATGGCATCAATATCAAGATTTAAAAGACCACGTCAATGAGTTAGTACAAGAAATTATTTATGAGATTGAAACAGAAATTTAAAGCAAAAAAGCAACTTAAACGTAAGGTTGCTTTTTTTGTCGAATGTACGAGAATTTAAGGCGGACTTTAGTGAAACAAAAGGTTCTATTTTAAAAAAAGTGATATAATGAAGCATCCAAATAAAGTGGAGGTGATAGCTATGCTCACAGAGATAGTACAACGAATGTTAGAAATTCAATACCAAGTGATGTTATTAGCATCATCACTAACAGTTGTTGGCTATGGATGTTTTTTTATTGTGAAAATTGTACGTGATTATGTCAAAGCACAGCAAATGAAACATTTACTAGACGCGGTGTGGCAAGAACAAGAAAGTGAAATATACTATTGGCTCAATAAGTTGCATGCGCAAAATTTAATTTTTGCGCATGGTGAAAATTTATTGTATTATGCAGTTAAAGCACATCGACAACAGGATATTCGCTATTTATTACGCGCGGAAGTACCAATTGAATATGAAGTGCAGCAACGTTTTCGTGTTTCTGTATTAAGTATGGCGATTATTGAAAAAGAGCCAATCGAATATATTCAAATGCTCGTTGAAGCTGGTGCCGATGTACTATATCGAGATTCTTTCGATAAAACACCAATGCAATATGCAAGAGAAGCCCAACGGCTGGAAGTGATGAATTTATTAGTAGAAAAACAGAATAAAAAAGCGGATAAATAAGACTTCTACTAGTCAAATAGGTAGGAATCATGTATAATAACACCACAATTATCAATAATGGGAGGGCCAATATGGAGAAGGACTATCAAAAAATTATTGTCGGAATTGATCAATCAGAGCAAGCGTATCGCGCGTTTATTCGTGCAGCACATATCGCAAAAGAATATCCGAATTCAGTCTTGTACATGCTATCAATTTTACCGGCAAACGCGAATAATTTAAAAGCACCAAGTCTAGCGGATGATGACTTTGGGGATTGGACGATTGAAATCGAAGCGAAGCCGCTTAGTCGTCAAGTTGCAGAGTTGTTAGCAACGTATGAACGCGAAGCCTATGCAATGGGAGTTCAAAATGTTGATTATCAAATCCAAGTTGGTGGTGATCCAAAGGCTGAAATTTTGAAACAAGTAGGGAACCCAGAGCATTCGATTATTATTGTCGGTGCTACAACCAAAACGACGTTTCAAAAGTTGTTATTAGGTTCAGTTTCTTCACACATCATTAAAAATGCACACTGTGATATCTATATTGTTCGCTAAAGGGTCGATTATCGAGCCTTTTTTGCATGAAATGTATGAAAAAATTCAAAATGAATTGTTTCAAAGAAAAAAATTTGTTAAAATAGAAAATGACAGTAAAAATTGAAGGGAGTTGAACAATATGGCATTAGAAAATATTTGGTGGCTCATTTTTGGGATTTTAATCGGTATCGCAGGTGGATATTTCGGAACACGTTATTGGATGCAAAAGCAAATGGAAAAAAATCCACCAGTTAATGAATTTGTTGTAACAGAAATGATGAAACAAATGGGACGTACACCGTCTAAAAAACAAGTGGCAGCCGTTATGCGTACAATGCAAGGACAAAATACGGCACCGAAAGGTCCAAATGCTTTAGATAAAGTAAAAGGATTCTTTACAAAAAAGAAATAGCAAAGTAAAAAGCACAGCTCATTCATGAGTAGGTGCTTTTTTTGAAAAGGAGTAAAATGCAACAACACATCCATGCCTGCTTAAAACAGCTTGATAGCAAATTCAATACCGGTGCTGCCAATGTGCCATGTGAAATTAGTCGACGATTTCAACGGACACTAGGACAATATGTTTATCATCCGCAAACAAAGCAGCGCCAATTTCGTTTTAGTCATCAACTCGCCAGTAACCCAACGTTATTACACCAAGTTGTGATTCATGAATACATTCACTATTACTTAGAAAGTCAGTACCAAATTTTTGGACACGGTCGTGAATTTCGTGAACTGTGTCGCTACCTTGGAATTCCAGCAACAGCGACAATTTCACTCGATTCAACGCAGAGTGCTTTAAGTAGATACCGGTTTTATTGTAAAAAATGCAAAAAACAACTCGGTACACGACATCGATTGACGAAACAATTTCGCCAACGCTTGCGAAGCAGTAACTGTCGTGACTGTGGCGGGGCAGTTCAAGTTATTGATTCCGGTCAACATGTGGCGATATAGTCAAGAAAAGTAGCGACGATGAGCGAGGCTTCATCATAATTTTTGGTAAAAATCGTATTATGGGTTGTTTTTGGAAATGTAAAAAAGGCAGAATGTGCCGTTCGCGCGTGGAGTTCAGCGGACATATAGGTTGGATTTTGGGTGTCATTGAGACCGTGTAAATATAAGACAGGGCAATTGATGTGTGAAACAATAGAACTAAGTTCAATATTGTTGAAATTGAGGTTATATAATTTTTGCGCACCTGAATAAAAACTGTGCCAATCTTCAGCGGTGAGCCAAGATTGTTTGCGAAATAAAAAGTGAGACAGAAGTGTTTCGTCAAGGCGATTGAATGGTGCACTTGCAATGACGAAATTGATTCGTTGATCAATTGCAGCGGTTTGGAGTGCGATTACAGCACCAAGCGAATGGCCGAAAACACCAAGACGTGCAGTTGAACCGATTTTTGGAATTAAGTAATCAATTAATAATTTAAAATCGTTCCGTTCGTACACGCCAAAACTCACAAAGCTTTTGGCGTTTTTACCGTGGTGCCGGCTGTCAACAGTTATGACATTGTAGCCAAGTTTTAAAAATAGAGGTGCTAAAGCAATGGATTCGTATTGATTTGCGTAATAGCCATGAAAGAGGATAATATAATTATCACTAGGTGTTTGTGTTAAAAAAAATTGACCGTGAATTTCGTAGCCATAATTTGAAGGATAGTAAAAATTTGTATGCGGAACAGTGTTTAAATAATCAACATCAAATTGTGAATGAAGTGGGAGTGAACGGAGTTTTTGGACGGTGTAAGAAAAGGGGACTGGCGCAAAAACGAATTGCGGTAAGAGGGTTGAAATTAAGAATTTTTTCACGAATAGAGCCTCCTAATTGACTAGGTGATACGGCTAGTATAGCGTGTTTACAAGAAGACAAAAACTGTATTTTTACTGAAAAACTGTATTTTCTATAAATATCTAATCATTAGCTTGGTTTTCTTTTAAACAGTGCTATAATGAAGTAAAGATAACCTTTCGAGAGGAGTGTCGACTTATGAATACCGAATTTTTATTAATCATGTTTACAATTTTATTGGTGATTGCGCTCTATGCTGTTTGGGAATATAATACCTTAGTCAGTTTTAAAAGCCGCATTGATAATGCGTGGAATCAATTACATGGATTAGTCAGTTCACGACGGATGTTATTGTTACAGTTTGTTGAAATCCATAATGATGCTGTCGCTGATGATATCCGGACAAATTTACGAACACTGGTACAACAAGCACGTACAGCGAAAACAGTAAGTGAAACATTAGTCGTTGAAAAAGCGATTACGCAACAGCTCATTATTTTGTTCGATACACCAGAATTTTTCGCAGATAGTGCGTATGGGAATGCATTACGAACATTACATAATATCGACCAACGATTGGCCTTAGCTCAAATGTTGTATAATGATATTGTCTTAATGTATTTAAATAAACTTGAAAGCTTCCCAGCTAATGTGATTGCAAGTGTTTATAATTTTTCAGCTGAAACATTAAGTGAATAAGCAAAAAAACCAGCAGAAAATGCTGGTTTTTTTGTTTGAAAAAATATGGTATAATAGAAAAACTTGAAATGAGGTGGAGTGAAGTGAAGCAACCAATTGGAATTATTGATTCAGGTTTTGGTGGTATGAGCGTTGTCAAAGCTTTACTAGAAGAGCAGCCTGAATTAGGATTTGTGTACTTAGGTGATCAAGCTCGTTGCCCATATGGTGAACGAACAACTGCTGAATTATTACAATTTACAACAGAAATAATTGAATATTTGGTTATGCAATACCAAGTAAGTGCAGTTGTGATTGCTTGTAATACAATTTCAGCAAATTGTCTGCCAGAGGTACGATTGAAATTTCATATTCCCATTATTAGCATTGTTGAATGCGGGATTCAAGTTGCTCACCAGCACCAATTGAATCCCCTCGGAGTTATTGCTACAACTAAAACGATTGCTTCGCAAATGTACCAAACGCAATTGGCAAATTATGAGCTCCATGCGATTGCAACTCCACCATTTGCCGTTTACGTTGAAACTCAAACCTACACACAACAAGAAGTTGAAGCAGTGTTAGTGGCACTACAATCAAAAGAATTACAAGGATTGTTACTTGGTTGCACGCATTATCCTTTTTTAGCACCAGAAATTCAAAAATTTTTACCGCATTGCCAATTGTTAGATCCGGCGAGTGAAGTCTTACATCAAGTTGCCGAATTTATTCATACAACGAATCGACAAATTGTCTTAACAACAGGAAGTGTGAATCAGTTTGAACAACTGCTCCAGAAATTGCTGCCAGAATATCAATTTGCGGTTCAGCAGGTAAAATTAGTTTAAATCAATAATAAAAGGGACTGTATCACAATGACTATTTCAAATAGTAGTCAAAGAGTGATACAGCTCTTTTTTTGTTGTTTGATTTTGAAAGTTGCTCGTTTTAAAATGTCGATGTACGACAAAAAGAAGGAGCTTGCATTCCTTAAAA
>JBOFSL010000015.1:0-1546 GCA_051651525.1 Culicoidibacterales bacterium
TAGAAAGTATACATCCTGATGTGAAGCAAAGTTTAGATCAACTTATTTATGAAATTGAAAAGTTTTTACAATTCTATCGCAACAATAATCAAAACAAGCAACTAGAAATATTATTTATTTACGGCGGTTGTGCGCAAATGAATGGATTGGCAGCGTATTTAGAAACAAAAGTAAAAATTCCAGTTCAGGTTGTCAATAAATTAGATCAAATTGAATTTCAATTTGAAATCGAACAAGAAAATAAAATAACGAGCTATTTGAATGCAATCAGCTCAGTAATTAGAGTGGAGGCGTAAAGTATGCAAGATATTAACTTTTTCGACCATTATCAGCTACAAGAAGAAGAAGCGCGCAAATTAAAACCAGGAGCATTTGTCGTTATCGCGAGTATTCTCATGCTAGGTATAAGTGGTGTATTGTTTTATCAAAGTTGGCAATTGAAAAATGATATTAGTGAATTGGAAATGGTCATAAATAATCCAGAGATTCAAGTTCAACTGAAAGAAGCTCAAAAACTCGAACAAGATTTGACAACGTTGACGCAAATTGAAAACCAAGTAAATAATATTGTTACAAATATTGACAAAAAAGATGCAAATATTACGCAATATTTGCTAGAAATCTCAAAAGTTATGCCAAAGACAGTGACGTTAGATCAGACAACGTTAAATGCGAATTTAGTTGTGATGGATGCACAAGCAGTGACACGACAAGCAATTGCAGAATTTCAGCACAATCTGAAAGAGCTAGGCATATTTAGTGATGTATATATTAGTACAATTCAACCAACAAGTAGCGAAGGTTTTAACTTCCAAATTCAATGTCAGATTGGTGGTAGCTTAAATGAAAATGAGTAAGCAAGAACAAATATTATTAAGCTTCGTAGCAATTTTGGTCATTAGTTTAGCATATTACCAATTCGGGTTTAAACCACAACAAGAAAAAAATGTATCATTAACACAACAAAAAGTTGAACTTGAACAAGAAATTCAACAATTTGAAGAGACGATTGCAACAATTGAAACCAAAAAAGTACAGAAACAACAATTAGGATTAGGGATATCACAAAAGACAACAGGGTATTATGAAAAATTGAATCAAGAACAAATTATTCTTGATATCAACAAGTTATTAAGTGATCATAAATTAACCGGGAAAATTGAGTTTACACAACCGATTACTTCGATAATTGAAGCTGATGAAATTGTTGCACCTGAAAGTGTAGCAAATACACTCCAGCAACAAATCGATCAGTATAATGAAAAGCAAGGAACTGAAACACCAGCCGCAGAAGAAGCACCTGATGGTGAAGTTGCTCCCGAAGCAACTCCAACAGTTGAAACTGTAGAACAAATGAGTGTAAAACTTTCAGTAGAAGGTGAATATAAAAAGGTTCAAGATTTTATCAAAGCGATTGAAACATATTCAAGCCGAATGATTATCACGCAATCATCAATTAAAGCATTAGCAGACAAAAATGTAACAGCATCACTCCAAATTGAGTTGTATGCAATTCCAAGCTTAGAAAGCAAACCAGAAGCTTGGG
>JBOFSL010000016.1:0-1393 GCA_051651525.1 Culicoidibacterales bacterium
GTAGTAAACTTCAGCATGAAGGGGGATTTCTAGTGATGAGGCAACAAGTTGGTTCGCCAATTGGACTTCAAGCTTTAAGACTGTGCTTGAAACATCACTGAGATCATCGGAAAACCCCCGTAATTTATAAAAATTAATGTATCCAGTTCTCTGGATTTCGCGAACAAAAATACCACTCCCTTGGACTTGGTAAATTAGCCCGTTTTTTTCTAATAAGGCGAGGGCTTTGGTAATCGTGCTTTTGCTGACGGAAAACTCTTGCAAGAGCTGTTCAACATTAGGGAGTTTCGCCCCCTTTAGTAGTTGTTTTTCACGAATTTGCAGTTCAATTTTGTATGCAACTTCTTGATATTTTAACATCGTTGGATGCTCCTTTACTTTTTATAAAATAGTGATAGAATAAGTATAACATAGACAAAGAAAGAACTCCGTGTAATTGAAATTGACGGTTAACTTTGTAAACAACAAAAGCCACCTCCGGGTGGCTACTTGATTTTATTGTTTAGCTTTGCTAAGATAATAATTATCATGTTTCATTAGGAGGAATAGTATTATTATGGACGTAGATCCCGAATCGACAAACTTAATTATTCAATTTGTGTTAATTTTTATTTTAACATTGGTCAATGCATTTTTCTCATCAGCAGAAATGGCAATTATTTCAACAAATCGTAATAAAATCAAGACGCTTGCAGAAGATGGACAAAAAAATGCCATCGTTTTGGAAAAATTACTAGCAGATCCAACAAGCTTTTTATCAACAATTCAAGTTGGGATTACTTTTGCTGGATTCTTCTCAAGTGCTTCGGCGGCAACAAGCTTGTCTGGAGTATTTGGTGGATATCTCAGTAGTTTTGGGATTCCATACGGTGAAAGTATCGCGCTTGTTGGTGTCACGATTGCTTTATCATACATTACACTTGTATTCGGTGAATTATTACCAAAACGAATTGCACTACAAAATTCAGAAAAAGTTGCTTTAATGTCTGCAAAACCAATTGCGTACACATTAAGCTTATTGTCGCCATTCGTCAAGTTTTTAACACTGTCAACCAACGTTTTTGTACGGCTACTAGGGTTTTCATCACAAGATTTAGATGAAAAAGTTTCACGTGAAGAAATTAAATCATTAATTGAAGTTGGTCAAAGCCATGGTGTAATTAATGACGTTGAAAAAGAAATGATGCATAACATTTTTGATTTTGATGAAATGAGTGCTCGTGAAATTATGACACCACGTCCCAATGTCTATGCAATTGATATTAATGAGCCGTTTTCGGAATATATTGATGAATTGATTACGAATCAGTACTCACGAGTACCAGTTTATGATGAAGAAATTGATAATATTATTGGAATTTTATACATCAAGGATATTTTAATTGCAGCCAGA
>JBOFSL010000017.1:0-7816 GCA_051651525.1 Culicoidibacterales bacterium
TTCATTCCTATATAATTATTGCTTTATATAAGGAATGTAACTACAGCATTTTATTTATTTATGGTATGGTTCGTTGCGATTGATTTTAAATGCTCGATATACTTGTTCAACTAAAATTAATCGCATGAGTTGATGAGGGAAAGTCATTGGACTAAATGATAGTAATGCATTTGCTCTTTGTGTTACTCGCGGGTGTAACCCAAATGATCCTCCAATGACAAATGCAACTTTACTTTTTCCGTATGTCGCAAGACGATCAAGCTCATTTGCTAATTCTTCACTTGACCATTGTTTTCCTTCAATTGCTAAAGCAATGACGTGAACATCATCATTAATTCGCTTTAAAATTTGATTAGCTTCACGATTCTTAATTTCCATAATTTGTGCATCGCTAATTTTGTCAGGTGCATGTTCTTCTTTTACTTCAGTAACACTCACTTTTGCATACGCACTCATTCGCTTTAAATATTCTTCAATACCCATTTTTAAATATTTTTCTTTTAAATTCCCAACACATATGACTTGTATGTTCATTTTTTGCTCCTAGTATTCAATTCGAATTTCTTTTCCGATAATTTCATATTGTGCACGTTCTTGACAATATGAACACAGTTGTTCTGTCGTTACTTCACTAATTACTGGTAATGTTTCTTCCACTAACGCATCATCTATTGCAATTTCTAAGTGTTCTTTACATACAAACATTTGTTTCACTTCCTTTACTCTTATAAGTATACTGATTTTTTTCATAAAAAAAACTAGCTTTCTGATGAAAACTAGTTTTAAAAATTATTGTGCTTTTGTTAGTTTGACTGTGACTGTTTGGGCCGTACTATCACGATAGTATGTCAATTCTGCTTCATCACCTATTTTCAATTTTAGTAATTCGCGTTTTAAATCAAGAACAGTAGCAATTGGTTGACCATTAAATTCTGTAATTACATCTCCTGATTCAATTCCGGCATTTGCTGCAGGGTAATCTGCTTGCACTTCAATTATTAAAACACCTGATTGAACATCACTCGGTAATTTTAAAGTTGCATTACGATATTCCAGTGGAATACTTTCTAAACTTTGTAAGCTAATACCTAAGATTGGATATTCAACTTTTCCGTTTTCTTCTAGTTGTGTGATAACGGCTTTAGCTGTATTGATTGGGATTGCAAAAGCAATTCCTTCAGCATAATCACTACTAATTTTTGCTGAGTTGATGCCAATGACTTGACCTTGAATATTTAACAAAGCTCCACCGCTATTTCCAGGATTAATTGCTGCATCCGTTTGCAATACTGCAATTTCTCCCGCACCGTTATCGGTTGCAAGTGCACGTTCTTTTCCAGAAATAATTCCACTCGTTACTGATCCATAAAATTCTAGTCCTAATGGATTTCCAATTGCAATAACCGGTTCACCGACTTGAACGCTATCAGAATCACCAAGTTCAGCAATTTCACTCACGCCTTCTGCACTCATTTTAAGGACTGCTAAGTCATTGATCGCATCTGATCCGATAAGTTCAGCAACATAACGATCGCCATTTGTCATAACCACCTCGATTTTTTCAGCAGCATCAACAACATGCGCATTGGTCACGACGTAAGCACTATTTCCATCTTTTTTATAGATAACTCCTGAACCACTTCCGACTTCTTGTATTTCCGTACTTCCATTTTGAGGTAATAAATTACCGAATGGTCCGAGGTTGTTTTGCGTTTGCACTGTTTGTAAATTAATGACACCTACTACTGCTGGTGAAACTTCTTCAACAACTTTTGTCGTTTGTGTTGAAACATCAACACTTACTGATTGTTGAATCGTTTCAGCAATCGATCCTTCACTTGTAGTCATCCATAAAAATCCTCCAATTGCTAGAACTGATGCTAACGCACCACCAATAATTCCTGCTAAAAAGCCTTTTGTTGATTGCTGCATAAAAAAATCCTCCGTTTTTTAAAAAATTCACAACTATTTACAATTGATATGTTGGTAAACTCACTTCTTGTTTCGCTAACATCAATGAAAAATGATTCGGAACATTTAATTCCCTAAAAATATTTTCAACTGTTAGTTTGGCTAAATCAGGCGTATTATTTTCTTGACTTAAATGTGCCAAAACAACCATTTTTGTTTTTGTGCCAATTAAATTTGCCAAAACCCGTGCACTATCTTCATTTGAAAGGTGACCGACATCAGATAAAATTCGTTGTTGTACCGAAAAAGGGTATCCTGACATTCGTACCATTTCAGGATCATGATTTGTCTCAAAAACATAAGCATCAGCATTACGAAGCTTCTCATATAAATTTTGATTCACATACCCACTATCCGTCACATACACGAGCTTTTTCGTTTTGATACTAAATGTATAACCGAGCATATAGGCCACATCATGTGATAATGGAAAAGCGTCGACCTCGAATGGTCCGATTTGATGAATTCCTGATTCAATAAAATGTACTCGTTCGCGCGTTTTTGGGCGATGATTCTCTTTTAAGGCCGCATATGTTTGTGCATGAATAAAAATTGGTACCTCATAACGATCACAAAGAACTCGGATTCCTCCAACATGATCACCGTGTTCATGTGTGACAAAAATTCCTTGAATCTGGTCAATTGTTAGATCTAGTTGTGTTAATAATTGCATCGTTTTTTTTGCTGATAATCCAGCATCAATTAAATATTTTCCACCTTGTGTCTCGATGAGAGTTGTATTTCCTTTACTCCCACTCGCTAAAACTGTAAATCGCATTTAGCTCACCTCAACACTTAGTATACCAAAAATTATAAATTGTGTCTGTGAAGAGCAAATGAACTCTTTGCGAAAAGCTTGTGATATTTTGCTTTTTTATAGCTTTTTGATACAATTCGCTAATATCTGCTCTCACTTACGAAATATCTTATAAGCAGCACATATCCGGAAGGTATAAGAATTGAAAGGTGCTATAAACTTTTCAATAAATACAGTATAATAAAACTATATTTCAAGGAGGTGCTTATTTTGGGACAACGACGTCGAAAGTCATTGCCATTTATTACTCAAGTTAAATATTATAGTGCTGCTTTTTTATTGACACTCAATCTTTTTATGTTCATTTTTGTAGTTATTGCTAACAGTAATCTCACTATCTTCGCACCTTTACAGACGGTTTTACAAACTGAGTCAACTCTGTTCGGTGTGCTCATTGTTATCCTCTTTGCAATTCCGAGTATTTTGACGTTTACTGCAATTAATTTATCGCAACGTTATTATGGTGAACAAATTGATTCTTTAGAAAAACGAATTACCAATTCTTCGCTAGAATCTCTTGAATTTTTTACAATTGGAGCTTTATGTTATGATGATAATCACTGTGTTCGTTGGGCAAATAAAACTTTATTAACTGAATTTTCGTTTTTACAATTACACGATAACCTTTCCGTAATTAGTAAAGCCCTTGATACAACCGCTGATTTAACAACGCTTACTACTGTTGAAGGTTTAGTTTACGAAGATTTAGTTTTCACCTTACACCATGATGTTAAAAACCAAATTTTTTATTTTGAAAATACAACTAAATTTTCGAAATTAAAAACCCGCTATCGTGATAGCCAATTAGTTTTCGGTTATGTTTTTGTTGATAATTATGATCAAATTCAATCACGTGAAGACCAATTCGGCCAAGATATTCTGTCTGCAATTCAAAAATCACTCAATAATTGGTCCAAAAAACATGATATTTACCTTCGGCGCTATGCCAATGAACGCTTCGTTGTTATGACAACGTTCAAAAGCTTTCAAGTTTTGCTTGATGACAAATTTACTATTCTTGAAGAAATTCGTTCGCTCGGAAAACAATTCAATATTCAAACAACGATTAGTATTGGATTCTCTAGCGATGAAGATTCGTTCCAAGATTCTGCACGTTTAGCTTGGGAAGCTTTAGAATTAAGTCAAGGCCGCGGTGGTGATCAAGTTGTGATTAAAGATACGCAAAATAATGTTCAATTCTTTGGTGGTCAGACCAATCCCGTTGAACGTCGGACACGTGTTCGAGCAAAATCAGCTGCAAGTTCACTTCATACATTAATGCTTTCATCTGAAACAATTTTAATTATGGGGCACCAATCACCTGATCTTGATTCTTTCGGAGCAGCTTTAGGTATGTATCGAATTGCCAAAACGATGGGCAAAGAAACTGCGATTATTTTCCCACGAACTGGGCTAAATGATGAAATTATTCGCTTAATTGAATATTTCGATCTTGATTTTGATGATTTTTCACTTGATCCGTTAACAATCGACTTAACAAATTATGTCCCCCATGATACACTCGTATTAGTTGTTGATACAAATAGTCCGAATCTTGTTCAAGCTCCTGAGCTTTTACAACTTTTCCCAGTTGCTGTTATTGATCACCACCGTAAATCAGGTGATTCAATCGATGGAATTATTAATTACGTTGAGCCATATGCTTCATCGACATGTGAACTTGTCACTGAAATTTTGATTTATCAACCTCTAAAAATTGAATTAACTGTTTTTGAAGCTACTGTTATGCTTGCTGGTATAATGTTAGATTCGCAAAACTTTACACATCGAACAAGTGTCCGAACATTTGATGCTGCCGCAACGCTACGTCAAATGGGTGCAGATAGTATTGTGATCAAAGATACTTTGAAAGATGATCTCAATGATTATTTACAAAAAGCCGCCGTTATTCAAAATGGTCGCTTCTATCAATCAGATTTGGGGATTGTGATTGCAATTGATCCTGAATCGGGAATGCTTCGTAGTCGCAAATTTTTGGCACAAGTTGCTGATCGTCTACTCAAATTTGGCGATGTTGATACTTCATTTGTAATTGGATTTATCGATCAAAATACTATCGGTATTAGTGCACGTTCAACAAGTGATACAAATGTCCAATTACTCATGGAATCGCTTGGTGGTGGTGGCCACTTCAACGTTGCTGCCGCTCAACTCAAAGATATGTCATTAGAAGCCGCAAAAGAAAAACTTGTTGCTGTCTTAGACAATAAATTTAAAGGAGAATAAACAATGAAAGTTATTTTTTTAGCAGATGTTCGTGGAAAAGGAAAAAAAGGGGAAATTAAAAACGTTGCCGATGGCTATGCCCAAAACTTTTTATTTAAAAACAATTTAGCTGCACCAGCAACTGTTCAAGTTCAACGCGGATTAGAACGTGAAGCTCAAGCTCAACTTGAAAAAGCTGCTGCTCATTTAGAAGAAATGAAAGCTCTTCAAGTTAAACTTGAAAAAATCACACTTGTTTTTGAAATGAAAGTTGGTGCTGGTGGTCGCAGCTTTGGTTCTGTTTCTTCAAAACAAATCAACCAAGAATTACAAAAGAAACATAATATCAAAATTGAACGCCGTCAAATCAAATTGAATCAACCAGTTCAAGGATTAGGTACAACAAAAGTTACAATCGACTTACATAAAGAAGTTCAAGCGATAATTAACGTTCAGCTTGTCGAACAAAAGTAACCAATACCCTTATCAAAACTGAATAAAATATGCTATAATACTGTTAGCAAACACTGATTTTATTCAGTGTTTTTTTTACGAATTTTTCAAAAACGAGGTGATTTTTTATGATAAATATTTCTGTAGCTCCTCATGATTTAAATGCGGAACAAGCGATTATCGGTTCAATGTTAATTTCTAACGATGCAGTTTCAAAAGCTTGTGAACAATTAGCATTTGATTCATTTTACGGTCAAAAAAACAAAGTTATTTTTGAAATTATATTCTCTATGAATATTGAAAATAAAGCGATTGATATTACAACCTTAAGTGGTGAGCTTCGTGACAAAAAAAAGCTCGAAGAAATTGGTGGCGTTGAATATCTGTATGAACTTTATTCTGCTGTTCCTTCAACCGCCAATGTTGACTATTATATTCAAATTGTTGAACGTCATGCTTTACGCCGACGATTATTACAAGTTACCCAAGAAATTGGGAATCAAGTTTTAGAAGATGGTGAAGACATCGAAAATATCCTTGATTTTTCTGAGCAGCGTATTCTTTCAGTTGCAAACAGTAAAAAAACAGGCCAATTCAAGTCGATGAAAGATATTTTAGAACATACGTTTGAACACCTCGAAACTCTTCAGCAACAAGACGGTTCAATTACTGGATTATCAACTGGATTTACAGATCTTGATGCTCAAACAGCTGGATTACATGGCGGTGATTTAATTATTATTGGTGCTAGACCAGCAATGGGGAAAACGGCATTTGCTTTGAATATTGCTCGTAATGTTACGCTCAAAAATCAAGCATCTGTAGCAATATTTAGTCTCGAGATGGGCGCTGAACAGCTTGCAATGCGTTTTCTTTCAGCAGAAGGTAAAGTTGAGTCAAATAAATTGAGAACTGGCCAATTAAACGGTGACGACCTCGCACTTCTTAATACAGCCCGTGCTAGCTTAGCTGATTCAAAATTGTTTATTGATGATACACCTGGTATTTCTATTGGTGAAATTCGGGCAAAATGTCGACGTCTCAAACAAGAGCACGGCCTCGATCTTGTTGTCATTGATTATATGCAGTTAATTCACGGAAATGTGAAAGGCGCAAATCGTCAAGAAGAAGTTTCATATATTTCACGTTCGCTTAAATCACTCGCACGTGAATTAGAGATTCCCGTAATTGCACTATCTCAACTTTCTCGTGCTGTTGAAAGTCGTACCGATAAACGACCAATGATGTCGGATATTCGTGAATCAGGAAGTATTGAGCAAGATGCAGATATCGTTGCATTTCTTTATCGTGACGATTACTATGATCCTGAATCAGAAAAAAGTGATCAGATTGAAATCATTATTGGTAAACACCGTAATGGTCCTGTTGGAACAATTTCGCTAGCCTTTTTAAAAAACTATAATTTATTCCAAAACTTAGCAGGCGATGCACAAAATTATTAAACATAGAATAATAAAAGAGGTAAAATAAAATGATAAGATTTTGGCGGCACTGCTTTTATATATTTTTAATTAGCTCATTCATTCTAAAATTATTAGCGTTTATTTTTAAAATTATTGGTAGTACAATCATTCTCTGCTCTGGATTTGGTAATGATCTGCTATTTCAAAATTGGTATGCTATTATTCCAATCAATAATTGGGGAAACTTCTTTTTAGAACAGTTATTTACATTCCTTTGTCTAATCGTTTCATTCTATTGGATAAAAAAATTAACCCGTGCAAAAAGACAAAATTTCAAACGGTTCCCTGGAACTGTTCAGCTATTTATCGTATTTCTTATTCTGACTTCACTTTCTAGTCATTGGGCTATTTCTCTCCTCTTCTTATTTGCATTTATCTTCATCAAGAAATCAATAGACCCAACAACAAAACTATTTACCCAAAATAGTATGACACCTGTATAAACAAAAAAGTGGCTATCTCAAAACGAATCAGCCACTAAAAGATTATAAAATACAAAAAAGCGGTCTTGCGACCGCTTTTTCTGTATACTTTGACTATAAAAAACTACAAGCGAATTATACGACACTCTCAACAATATATATAGATAAGAATGACCGGTATGCTTACTGAATGGAATATTAGAAGGGTTAAATTACACAAAGCTTCTCAATACTTACTCAGAAAATGGGTGGAATTTTAAAAATATTTTTTCAAAATTGAACAACAAAAAAAGACGGTACCTTTATGGTAACGTCAAAATGGTTAAAAAAAAAAGCCTAGCGACTTCCTATTCTCGCAGGGAAAACCCAACTACATTCGGCAATAAAGAGCTTAACTTCTGTGTTCGGCATGGGTACAGGTGTGTCCTCTTCTTCATCATCAC
>JBOFSL010000018.1:0-1769 GCA_051651525.1 Culicoidibacterales bacterium
ATTAAATGCGTGATAGCCACACACTTAACGAGTACTAATTATATCAGTTCTTTTTCTGTGCGTCAAGACAACTTCACTGGGAATTTCATTTATTTTTATTTTTTTACTTTTTCTGGCGCTGTTGTCCAATACATTTCTAGATGTTCACCGACATCAGGGACTTCAAACGTCTCACCCTCACCGATAAAGCCAAGGCGTTCATAAAATGACTTCGCACGAATCCGTGCCTGACACCAAATTTTTGTAATCCCCTCTGCTTGTAAGTGATCATACGCGTGTGTCAAAAGTTTAGAACCAAGTCCTTGGTTTTGAAAAGTAGGATTACATGCCATTCCACGTAACTGGTGGCCTTTTTCGGTTTCAAGAAAAGTAACAATCGCAACGATCACTTCCTGTTCATCAACTAAACCAAAATGGTACGTCATTTGCGCGTCATCAGTTGGAAATTGGCACGCACTCAACGGTCGATTCGGACGTAATACGCGTTGGCGTAGTGGATATGTTTGTTGTGTTTGTATTTGTTTGAATTGCATCATCATCGTCCTCCGCAACAGATTGTACCATTTTAGGTATTTTTTAGGCAATCTCAATTAAGCAAATTCCGCTTTCACCTGGAATTTGTTTGTACATTTTTTGTTGCACACCAGCGTACTCAGTAAAAAAGTAATTGCCTTCAGCTTGAAAATTAAGTCGCTCATAAAAACGTTGTGCACTTTGGCGAGCATTACACCAGTAACTTCGTGCTCCAATTGATTGTAAATAACATTCACCGGCCTCTAAAATGATTGCTCCATAGCCTCGTCCTTGAACATCGGCACTCACCGCTAAACTTCTTAAGCGATAGTCGTGACCTTCCCAATGATCAAATTCAAAACTGGCGCAAGCAACGAGTTCATCATCCGAGAAGATGCCTAGATGAAAGCTGGTGGTCGCTAAATCATTCTCAAAATAACATGTTTCGATTGGTAAATTTTGGCGTAATACTGCCTGACGTAACGGATATGTTTCGTGTGCTGAGATGTGACGAATTTCCATACTAGTCTCTCCTTTGGATAATGCTCCTTACTCGGCTCATTACAGATTTGAAATATGCTTTGATTTTAGCTTTTTTTTCGAGCAAATTCAACTATTTTCATACAAAAAAAACTTGTTTTACAAGCTCTTTACAATGTTAAGACTTCTTTTATATTTACGTATTTAAAAATACAGTTTAACAAAAAAAAGCCCATTTCTGGGCTAATCATGCGTTAATTTGTTGCTTCTACAGTTGTGTTTTGCCAATAAAATAACCGATTAATAATCCGACCGCTAATAAGTACTGCGCCTATCGACCAAAACAATTCATTTGGTGCTAAATAGACACTTGAAAGCGTTAAAACGATCACATCGGTAATTAAATACACATGACCAATTTTCAACCGTGTGTACTTTTCAACAAGGAGGGCGATCACATCATCACCACCAGCCGCTGCACCAGCACGAATAATCAATCCGACACCAACACCGACAAACGTTCCAGCTAAAATCGTGACGACCAATTTTGATGAAAATACAGGCAAGATTGAACCAATGCTCGCAAAACTTGTATAGAAAATTGAAAAGCTGACAGTTGCCAATAATGAGTAGATGATAAAATGTTTCCCAAAGAAACGCATCCCGACTAAAAATAATAGCCCATCAATCACCAAATTCGTGAACCCTGGTTCAATTTCAAAAACATTTTTAAAAAACAAGAGCAGCCCTAACACGCCACCTTCGGTAATATTATA
>JBOFSL010000019.1:0-1160 GCA_051651525.1 Culicoidibacterales bacterium
TGGAAACAATGTACGATTTAATTATTGTTGGTTCAGGACCAGCGGGAATGACAGCAGCGATTTATGCTTCACGTTCAAATATAAAAACAGTTATTTTAGAAGCAGGTGCCCCAGGTGGGAAAATGTTGAAAACAATGGAAATTGAAAACTGGCCAGGAATTACACATGGTATTTCTCCACAAATTGCTTACGAAATGCATAAACATTCAACAGCTTTCGGTGCAGAATTTAAAATGGGTGAAGTCGAAAAAATCACAGTTGATGAAGCGACACAGATAAAAAATGTTTCTTTGAAAAATGGTGAAATTTTAACGTCGCAAGCAGTCATTATTGCAACAGGAACGAAAGAGCGCCCACTTCCACTTCCAAATGCTGAAAAGCTGACAGGTCGTGGAATTTCGTACTGTGCGATTTGTGATGGTGCATTCTTCCGTAACAAACACGTAGCCGTTGTTGGTGGTGGAAATTCTGCTGTCGATGAAGCGATTCATTTAGCAAAAACATCAGCGAAAGTAACGTTAATTCACCGTCGTGATGAATTCCGTGCCGATCAAATCACAGTTGATCGTGCCAGAGCAATAGATAACATTGAGTTCTTAACAAGTTTTGTTGCTGAAGAAGTATTGGAAGAAAACAATAAAGTTTCGGGACTTGTTGTGCGTAATCTGAAAACGGATGAACTTGTGACATTAGCAGATGTTGAAGGGATTTTCGTATATGTTGGAGTTGATCCAATTACAGAAATGGTTGCTGATTTAGGTGTGACAAATGAGTGGGGTTATCTCCTTGTCGATGCAGAAATGCAAACGGAAGTACCAGGCGTTTACGGTGCAGGAGATGTCATCGATAAGAAGATTCGTCAAGTTGTCACAGCTGTGAATGATGGCGCGATTGCTGCTGAAAGTGTCAAACATCATTTAAGCTAATTAGCTAAGAAAGAAAAGTATACCTCGGCCGAGAAATGTCAAGGGTATACTTTTTATTTTAGGGTACTTCTAGAAACCTAGTCAAAATATAACTAAAAAAATGGGATTTAATTTGGTAGAATAAGGCATAAAAAATCCAGGAGGACGGTCTTATGAGAACAAAATTTGAAGAACACGACGTATTAGGAAAATTAACGATGCTAGGTGATCCGTTAGAAAAACTTGAAAAAGTTA
>JBOFSL010000020.1:0-1730 GCA_051651525.1 Culicoidibacterales bacterium
ACAGAAAAAGAACTGATATAATTAGTACTCGTTAAGTGTGTGGCTATCACGCATTTAATAACGGTGAAATCACTATCGGTCTTTGACTGGTTCGTGAGGGCTAACACGGGAAAACCGATTTCATCAAGAACAAATCCAAACAAAAAACCATCGTCTTGTGGCGGTGGTTTTTTGTTGTTTTATTCGCATTCAACTGAAAAGTATGATAGATTAAAAAGGTAATCGTAAAAAGGGGGGGAAGTATGATCGAAGTAATTGTCACAACACTTGCTGAATTAGCACAAGCAACTGCAGGGTGTGCGGATCGTGTCGAACTCGTTGCACAGATGCAAGCTGATGGCTTAACTCCTAGTGACACGACGCTCAAAGCAATCTGTGCCAATGCCCAAATTCCTGTACGGGTGATGGTTCGGTTTCATAATGACGGGTTTTCTTATACACAACCTGAGATTGAGCAAATGTGCGCGTGGATTGCGAAGCACATTGATTTACCAATTGATGGCTTCGTCATTGGTGGGATTTGTCCAGATGGTACGATTGATACCGATTTACTCGATGCAGTGACACGAGTCTGTGGGAATCTGCCACTGACATTTCATCGGGCTTTCGATGATTTAACACCGATTCAACAGCTGTCAGCGTTACCAATTCTCAAAGCATATCCAATTGATACAATTTTAACGAGTGGTGGAAGAGTGAGACCAATTGGCGACAACTTATCCCATTTAGCAAAACTAGCTGCAGCTGCCGCGCCAATTCAAATTTTACTTGGTGGTGGTGTCAATGCCGAAGTTGTCACACTATTGCAAGCATATCCGAATTTATCGGCGATTCATATTGGCAGTGCTGCTCATCAAGCGAATGATTTTGCCAAACCAATCCAGCCGGAACGAATCCAAGCATTACAAGCACAACTACATGAAAAAAGGGGTATTTCAATGAACGAAAAGCGAATTCAATTACAACCAGCTGTCCAAACGGATGCAAGTACAATTATGAGTTATATTTATAAATTAGCTGAGCACGAAAAATCAACCCACTTAGTTAAGATGGATGAAGCAAGCTTAATTCAAACGATGTTTGTTGAAAAAGCAGCTCAAGCCTTTTTAGTGCAATATCAAGGTGAAACAGTGGGTCTTGTTGTCTTGAGTAAAACTTTCTCAACGTACTTAGGAAAAGTGACGTTGTTTTTAGAAGACTTATATCTTGATGAGCATGTCCGTGGCCTTGGTCTTGGGCGAGCGATTTTCGCTGAATTACAGACTTTAGTAGCTGAAAAAAATTACGGACGAATTGAATGGACGTGTTTAACAAGTAATGAAAGCTCACGAGCATTTTATGAAAAGCTTGGGGCAACACAAATGGATGGGAAAATCCTCTTCCGACTGTAATGCGTATTCAAAATTTGAAAAAAAACCAATTCAAAAGCGGAATTGGCTTTTTTTTTGCTGAAAGTATAAATAAAATATGACGAAAACAAGGTTTTATATTACAAATAGCTATTAGTTGGGGCTGAAAATATTATAATGAGAGGTGATGTGAAGGGCAAATGTTTAGAAATGAACAGACGCAAAGCTATAGGGACTAAGGTTCGCACGAACATGTGATAACTAGGTTAGCCAGCTACCGCAAAGTACGAAAAGTGCCTTAATATGCGGGGACACACAAACTAAATAATAAAGGAGATGACATGATGAAAAAGCAAAAAATTAGCATAGGATTAACTGCAG
>JBOFSL010000021.1:0-3654 GCA_051651525.1 Culicoidibacterales bacterium
CTTTGGGTCAATCTGGGAACTGCTTTGCTTGTCTATGTTGGCATTATCAAATATACGGGGTTATCTGCTGATCCAAGTGTCAGTACTGATTTAATTGCCCAATTTCCAAAAATTGTGTTGGCGGTTGTTGGTATGGGCGAACTTGATATTAGTACAATCGGTGGTTTTTATGGTGTGCTCTTATTTTATATCATTTTAATTGGTGCGGCTTATGCGGTATCACTGGGAATTAATTGTATTGCGCGCGAAGAAAACGAACAGACGATTGAGTTTTTGTTCGTGAAACCAATAGCGCGTTGGCAAATTTTAGCGACGAAGTTGAGTGCTGCCATTTTTTGGCTACTTGTCTTTCTTGGCCTGAGTGCCCTTGCAACGTTCGGTGGACTGTTGATGATTGAAGGTGGCACAGCGATTAGTCAACAAGTTTGGTTGGCAACAATCAGTTTATTCCCCCGTTTTGGGCTGTACCTTGGTGTTGGGTTACTGAGTGCGACATTTTTTAATAAAGCGACAACTGGTGGGTTACTGGCGTATAGTTTTTACGCCCTGACTTGGATTGTCAGTACCTTTTATTTGATGTTTACGCAACTTGAATGGTTTCGTTTTTTGACACCATTTCAATTTTATCCAACCCAACAATTGTTAGAGTTAACATGGTCATGGCCGATGACATTATATAGTATCAGCTTAATTGCGCTTGTCGTTGGAATTGGGTTTTGGCGCTACCAAACTAAGGATGTTCGGGTTCGATAAAACTCAATTTTTTTTGCAAGCTTCCGACTAATGACAACATTCAAAAAATATGCTATAATACTCAAGAAAACTCACTGCCAAGGCAGAATCGAGCTATTTAGGAGGCTATATTCATGATTTCAGTAAATGATTTCAAAACTGGTATGACAATCCAGTACGATGGACAAATCTTCAAGGTGTTAGAATTCTTACACGTTAAGCCAGGTAAAGGTGCGGCATTTGTACGTACAAAATTACGTAATTTACGCTCAGGAGCAAACATTGATAAAACATTCAATGCTGGTGAAAAAGTTCAAAAAGCACATATTGATTACCGTAAAATGCAGTATTCATACAATGCTGGAGACGATTATATTTTCATGGATCAAGAAACATATGAAATGGTTGAAATTCCACGCGCAGCAATCGAGTGGGAACGCAATTTCTTAAAAGAGAGCTTAGAAGTAAGTATCGAATTCTTTGAAAATGAAATTATTGGGGTAACATTACCTGATAAAATTACATTGAAAATCGTTGAATGTGATCCTGCCGTTAAAGGAAATACAGCAACAAATGCGACAAAAAATGCAACTGTAGAAACAGGATTTACAGTAAAAGTTCCTTTATTCATTCAAAATGAAGAAGAAATTATTGTTAGTACACAAGACGGAAAATACGCATCGCGCGCATAATCCACTTGGAAGATAAGGGGGAATTAGGATGAAGGGATATATTTTTTTCGCCGATAATAAAGACGGATACCGTGCAATCCACTCAGGTGCAATCGAAATGATGTCATTAATGACAGCGTTAAGTGTCAAAGGATGCGGCTTAAAACATGCTAAAAAAGGTATGGATTTAGAAGCATTTAACCGTTTGGGGAAACGCTACGTTGAACTTGATGTCGTTGATCACGTATTGCACATTAAATTGACAATTGATGTAGTGAATGGTTATGCAGTTGATAAAATTGCGTATGCTGTTCAAAAACAAGTCAAAGAAGAAGTGGCGCAATCATTAGGAATGAAAATCGGTGAGGTTGATGTTACCGTTGAGAATGTCATTTTCAACTAATCCAAAAAAACTGGTAAAATAAAGCCTGTTCTTTTAAAAAAGAAGATAAACTTAAATGTGCCAGACCGTGCATAAACTTTGAGTTTATGCACGGTTTTTTTGATATTTTCCCCCTTTTTTCAAAACAATTTAGTATACTATAACTAGAATAAATTTAAGACACGAGAGGTTGACCAATTATGCGTATCGAAGGACGAAAAAAAACAATTCAAGTATTATACCAATTAGATATTTTACGCCAAGTTTACACAAGTAAATTCCCAGAAGAGACAGTAACATTACAACATCCAGCTGTGCATGATGAAATGAAAATTTTATTGAATACATTAGCACAAGAAAATGGTGAAATTGATATCAACTATATCCGTCATTCGGTTGAAGGTGTTGTTGCCAATCAACCAATGATTGATGAAGCAGTATCAGCACATTTAGCAGCAAAATGGCCATTCCATCGTTTAGGTTACCTTGAACGTGCAATTTTACGTTTAGGTGGTTTTGAAATTTTAATTGATGCCGATATGAGTGATACAGTTGCGATTAACGAAGCGGTAAAATTAGCCCAAGAATTCTGCGATGATGATGCATATAAAGTAATCAATGGAGTTCTTGATAAATTAGTGAAAGCGAAAGTGAGCGAATAAAGATGGAACAACGGTATTTAACCGTTACTGCCTTAAATAAATACATCAAACTCAAATTTGATCGAGATACACACTTGCAAGTTGTGTATCTCAAGGCAGAAATTTCCAATTTTAAGCATCACTCGCGTGGACATTTTTATTTTACGTTGAAAGACGAACAATCACGGATTCAAGCAGTAATGTTCAAACAACAGGCTCAAAAATTAAAATTTCAGCCACAGGATGGGATGAATGTCTTTATCCGTGGAAATGTCAATGTATTTGAGTCGCAAGGAAACTACCAATTATACGTGGAAGAAATTGTTGATGCTGGTGCGGGAAATCTCGCCCTAGCCTTCGAACAATTAAAGCAAAAACTTGATGCCAAAGGGTATTTTGCTTCGAATTATAAACAAGCATTGCCAAAATACCCAAAAGTAATCGGTGTTGTGACATCACCAACAGGTGCGGCAATTCGCGATATTTTAACGACACTACAACGCCGGGCACCATATGCACAAGTACTGATTTTTCCAGCGCTTGTCCAAGGTGAACAAGCGAAATTTTCAATTGTGCAAGCGATTGAACGGGCAAACCAAACACCAGGACTTGATGTGTTAATTGTTGGCCGTGGTGGTGGATCGATTGAAGATTTATGGGCGTTCAATGAAGAAATTGTTGCCGAAGCAATTTTTAAATCGCAGCTCCCAATTATTAGTGCCGTTGGTCATGAAGTTGATACAACGATTGCAGATTTTGTTGCTGATGTTCGGGCCGCAACACCAACAGCGGCAGCCGAACTCGTCGCACCTGCGGCAGTTGAGTTACAAGTACAAGTAGCTCAATTGCAACAACGGTTATTACGCGATTTAATGCGTCAGTATCAATATCAAAAATTACGCTACGAGCATGTGGTGAGTAGCCGTTTATGGCAAAATCCACAGCAGTTAATCCAAAATTACGAACAACGTTTAGATAGTACGTATACACGATTGTTGCAACAACGCCCACACCAACAAATTTTGTTGGCAAATCAACGGGTCGCTCAATTAGAACAACGGCTATTACAAGCATTTACATATCAATATCAACAAAAAGAACAACAATTTGAATTGCAACGGCAAAAATTGCAAGCGTACAGCCCACTCCAAGTGATGGAACGTGGCTATACAATTGTGCGTAATCCAGACCAACACGTTGTGCGGTCAGTTCAACAATTAGCGCCAGA
>JBOFSL010000022.1:0-1580 GCA_051651525.1 Culicoidibacterales bacterium
CGAGTTGTTCAAGTGTCGTTTGCAACGCTATGTCTGGATATTTTGCTTGCAATTCTTGCACGACTGTCACTAAACTCGAAGCAAATGTTTGCGCTGTCGTTAATTGTGCTTCCATCGTCTGCAAACTTTCGATGACGAGGTTGATTTGTTCCGGATCGTTCAAATAGCCTGCGATATTCGTAGCTTTATTCGCAATTTCATTCGTTAAAGTTGTCATTAATTGTAAATTCGCTGTTATTTCTGGACCGATTTGGTTGAAAAAACTCGCTAATTCATTCGTGAAAGTCGTCATTGCAGTTGTCACTTCAATCGCATCATCAACGAGCTGCGTCACGTTTGGTAATTCTGCTTGTACATCGCGTAACAATGGCTGAATTTCTTGAACTGTCGTTTCACCACTTGCTAATGTCGTCGCAATTAAATCGATTTTTGCTTGAACATTCGTTAATGCCGTTTGTGCTTCGGCAATTTTGGGCGTTTGCGCATCAAGTTCAACGCCAGTCGCTTGTGCGGTTTCTAAGACAACTTGCCCAATTGTCGTAATCACCGTTTGATTGATTTGTTCTTGTAAAGCAGATGCACCTTTATCTGTAATCTTCGGTGCAATTGCGTTGATTTTCTGATTTGACGTATAAATAATCGTCGCTTGAGTCACCTCACTACTCGTAATACTCAAAACTTTTGTTGAAAAATCAGCAGGAATCGTTAAACTTGCATAATACTCCCCTTCGTTCAAACCAACTTCTGCTTCAGCAGCTGTAACAAACTGCCAGTCCATTTGATCATTTTCAGTTAATTTGTCAACGACATCATCGCCTAACAAATACGCTTTATCACGTAAGTTAGAGCCCGTATCTTCGTTAACAACTGCGACTTGAATCTGATTCGTGTTGCCATACGGATCCCAAGAAGCAACAATATTAAACCAAGCGTACAATGACGGCAAAATTGCCAACGCGATGACAACAATAATTGCCGCATAGTTCCCTTTCAATTGTTTAAGATCATACCAAAATATTTCCCAAATACCTTTCATCCTCTTGCCTGCTTTCATACTTTTTTCAAATTATAACACGTTTGCTGATATCTTCAAGCAAAAACAAACACTTCCAATTGCTTTTTCGTGTTTTTTTCGGTAAAAATTCAGATTTATCGATTTAAAAGCGGTTTTCCATACGATTGCGCTGCTTTTTTCACAAAAAGCAAGAAACGGTTGAACTAGATGGGAATCAAAAACAGCGCTTCTAAGCCAAGAAACGCTGTTTTTGATATGGTATAGGTTTTGTATTTCAGCACGTATACTTTGACTTATTGTCAGGACAGTCCCATCAAATTATTCCTTTTTCCATTGCTATTTGAGCTACAACCTTATTTTAGTCGAAACTCTTATCGGTAGCGGCTGTTATTTGCGGATTCACAAGCCACGTAATTGCAATGAAATAGCCAATAACCGGTGAAATACCATAGCCCATGAGTGGGACAGGAAAATGGCCAAAGCTATTTGATAGCAAAATAAGGCTGTAAAAAAGGCCAAAACACATTGCTAATACGTGATCTTTTTTCGGTGAACAAATGAAAAA
>JBOFSL010000023.1:0-2409 GCA_051651525.1 Culicoidibacterales bacterium
TGACGTCGAAGCAGTACCCGGGCTGATTCACCGACACTTAATTTAATTTTATGTCGGTTTGTCACCGCGTATTCTGTTTGAATTTGCGAAGTCACAGCCTCTGCATACGTTTCATCAATTGCTTCACTCACTTGTGTACAAGCTGTTTGACTCGTTTTAGTTAAATATGCACTCATCGTTTCGATAAATGCTAGTGATTGATCATCTATTTGCAAGTAATCCAAATAGCGTGCACCATGATAACGACCGGCTTGTTGAATCTCCTGATTATCTAACGTCCGACTGACAAGCCCACTAATCGTTCCATTAAAGAAACAGTTAGGAATCATAACATCTTCTCGGGTACCATAGAGCTGGCAACGTTTGGCTGGATCAGCAACAACAGCTAACGTTGCTGACACAACCTGTTGGTTTTTTTGATTAAATTCTTGGATTGCTTGCTCTAATTCATCAATAATTGAACCTTTCCCAGTCCAACCATCGACAAATTGTAGTTGTTCACTGCCATACTGTCCAACTAAATCAGCTAAAGCTGATGCATCAATGCCACCACCACGTAAAATCGAAATACTATAGTGCGGAATATCAAGGTCATATGCATGGGCAAAATAACGACGCAAGAGGATGCCGATTGGTGTACCCGCCCGTGCGAGTGATACAAGCACAAATGTTTCACCTTTGAATTGATATATTTTTTGAGCTAAACAGGCAAGTTCTTCCGCAAATCGTTGCGCTTTTTGTTCCATAAATTCATGAAAAAGTTCGTTTTGCATCTGAGTTGGACGTGCTTCCTTGGAAAGGAATTGTGCATAACTTTCACCTGCTTGAATTCGTGATTCCTTTTGGGGAACAGTTAATTCTTCAACAAGATGCGAAACATCTTGCAATAAAAACGTGACATCTCGTTCGTGATAACTACTTTGAATTAAGTTTTTATGTCCTTTCATCTGTGCACCCCCTTACAATTGAACAGTTAATTGATTACTGACTAATTGGATGTTAAATTCACGTTCAACGATGAAAATAACGAGATCGTACTCTCGTTCAATCGCTGTTTTGTTATAGAAATAGTAACAATTCGCTTCTTGATCAAGAAAACTATGGATTTCTTGCACAGGATAGTCGATATCTGCCTGACAAAAAATTGGACTGCGAGTTGTCGTTTTAAAGGTAACTTCTTTACCCCACTCATTTTTCAACGCTGCTGCAACTTGACTTGGAATGAAAATATCTTCACCATGGCCAATAACGAGGATTTTTTGAGTTTCTCTCCGGTCTTGCTCGAGTCTATCAATAATTTGTTTGGCTGCCATCTGATTATAACGCATACCTTGTTCGAGTATTTGTTGACTCACGCCAAAGCGACCACTTTCGGCATAATATTGCCACGTCTGTTGCTGTGTTCGCTGTGTTTTTCGCGGTAAAATCGCTAAATTGAGATAGTTTTCCGGTGTGATTGTTTCATTCAATTGTGGAATGACTGTTTGGTTGCGATAAATTGCTTGATCAGCACTTGTCACACTGCCACCAACTAACGCCCGCACTTCGATCTCGCTACCGGTCGCTTGCGCTAATGCGGCCAGTTGCGCGTTATGCTCAGCTGAACGCCAGTCGAGTATTGTCAACATCGTAAATTTCCGAGCTTTCGTTTGTTGCATCAAAACTTTCAGCATATTAATCAGTGATTTTCCTGTCGTCAACTCATCATCGACAAGAATCACATGTTCAGCCAACGTCAAACGTGATTTTTCGGTTAAATAGCACCGATGCGTTGTCGCGTGGGAATGCTCTTCTTCAAATGCCAACAAACTTGTCAAATCAATAATTGGTTCTCGTGTCGTATGTAGATAATACGAATTCTCAATTGCATTCGCAACGGCCATCCCGATTCCAGTCGCAGTTTCCGCAAAGCCCAAAATAATGACATTTTCTGGTGTTTGATACCGTTTTTGAAAACTCGCTTGAATCATTGGTTCGAGTTTGGGATTTCGGACATAGTTACACCAACTCTTTGTATATTCAGTTTCGCCATATAGTAATGAGGCTAATAAAAATCCTGATACTTGCGTCATATTTGGATCAATGGGAATATGTTTCCCTAAAATTTTACTGACAAATAAAAAGTTCCGTTTCGGATTATTTAAACGCTTTGCTAAGACCATTAAACTTTCTAATGGTAGTTCGTATGGATTATGTTCAATCGTAATATTCATCATTACTCCTTTATCAATAAATCAGCTGGTTGATATCCTGGTTTTAACACCCCATAAATATGGGCACGCATCATAATGTTTTTCGCCCAATTTCGATGTGGTGCAATTTCGTTCATTTTATTTGCACCCTCACCTTTAAACACACCTGTCAGTTGCTGAGCACTGACAATTTTATGAGCATCTGTATACGCTTCAT
>JBOFSL010000024.1:0-1282 GCA_051651525.1 Culicoidibacterales bacterium
ATCGCTGGTTTAATGGCAAGTGCAATTGTTTCGGATACATTATTATTTAAATCACCAACATGTACACCGCAAGATTTACAAGCAGCGAACGCATTAGCCGAAATTGCTGAACTTGATCTTGAAACGTACGGATTAGAGATGTTAAAAGCTGGAACAGACTTAAGTGATTATTCAGCAGCACAGTTATTGTCAATTGATGCAAAACCATTCAAAATGAATGGTGTTGATATGCATATTGCCCAAGTCAATACAGCAAGCATTCCAGAAGTAATGGAACGTCAAGCGGAACTTGAAGCAGCGATGGAGACAATCATTCAAGAGCAAAACTTAGATTTATTCTTACTGGTAATCACTGATATCATTGATAGCAATTCACAAGCGATTACGCTTGGAACAGCGACGGCTCTAGTTGAAAAAGCGTTCGCAGTGACTTTAGAAAATAATACAGCACTTTTACCTGGTGTTGTATCACGTAAAAAACAAATCGTTCCTGTTTTACAAAATAGCTAATCTTAAAACAACGCAGTAATCCAAGCGGAAATTGGATTAAACATTTTGCAAACAAAAGACTGAATCATTTATTTGATTCAGTTTTTTTACGTTCTATACTAATTTAGTGGGTATGGAAAAAAAGCAGCTTGCCATTTTTATAGTATTTTTGCGACTTTAGATAATTGGCAACAAGAAATTGAAAATATGGTTGTCTCACGATTTTAAAAAGGTGATGCAGAACGTGCGAATCGTTCGATGAAATAAGCCAAAAATCAAGCCTTTGGCTTTTAAAACTTAGCACGTGCTGAGAAGTTGGTAATATACGAACTTTTTCCACCCACTAAATTGACAAAGAACCTTTTTTATAGCAAAAATATTAGAAAAAGGGTGAGAAGTTGCAAAGTAGTGAAACGCTCATTTTAGACGTTTTAAGGCGTGTTAATATTTTTTCGAAATAAACAGATGTGAAAATTAGAAAAGGCGCTTAAAATCGAAATATACGCTCGAGAGTGAGTTTGAGGATGCAAATAGAATAGAAGAGTGAAGGGAAATGTGTAGAAATCAAAAAAAGAGCAGTTTTGACACGAATGTCAAACTGCTCTTTTTTCACCAGATTATCTGCTGAAAAAATAATATCAAATTGGTTTATTCGTAAGCAAGTAACATCTGACCGTCTATAAATACTTCCCAAAATTGAGTACGATAAAGGTACGAAATTGAAGGAGGTATTTTTTTATGAATGAAAAACCAATTATCGTTCCTATCCAATTAGGGGCAGCTCACACAGAAC
>JBOFSL010000025.1:0-2542 GCA_051651525.1 Culicoidibacterales bacterium
CTAACCAAAAAACACGCAGGTGCGCCTACGTGTTTTTTGGTGTTTTCGAATAAATAAAAAGTTTATAGAAAGGACTCGCAATTTCTACACACGTAATCATGATTACAAATAAGACAAGCGCCAATATACCAGATTCGGCTTGAAAATTTGTCAATTTTTCAAAAATTGTCATAACTTCAACTGGATATAACGCCATATTTGTTAAGAACAGCACCGCAAATCCCGTTGACCCAATCGCCAATAACGCATTGATCCCTGCCCGTAGCCAAGTCCATTGCCCCCAAACTGTTTTACACCAGTCTTGTCCAAGACTAAAACTAACCGAAAGGAAGAATAACCAACTCGTTTGGGCAAAGACGTCTGGGACAAATACACGAAGATTCGCGCTCAAATCTTCACTCAAATAACTGATTTTGGGATTCGAATTGAGAAAAAGAAAGAAAAGTACCGTCACAATGAGTGAAAAAATTGCTTCACCACGAGAAATCTTGATTTTTTTGATTGGTAATTCTGGTAAACTTTCAACTCGAAATGGTGAATCAGCTTGCAAGTCGATTTTTTTATATTCAAAGACCGCAAAAATTACCGTCACCCAGACGGCACCATGTAGTAAGATTTGCCACAACGTATTCAAATAAAAGCTCACTATTTGCCAAAGTGTTTGTTCGCGAGTTAGGACTTGTAAAATGGTCAACAGCGTGACGCCACCGAAAATCGCGAGACCAACAATTTTCAACACTTTCCAATACGTCGGAAAGTACGTTGGTCCGATTAGCATACGAGTTGGTGCACCATATTCAAGCGCTACCATTTGTGGGTCTCCAAGTTGCTCAAGTACAAAACAGATTTTCGCTTGATCATCTGATTGATCGGCAATTTCAGCTAATCGCTGGGCAATTTCAGCACGTAAACATTGCTCGACTTCCTTTTGCGCTACTTTTGGAATTTGCATTAACACTGCTTGGAGATAGCGTTCAATTAATTCCATCTCAATTCTCCGTTCTTCTAAGGCGCTACCTAGCTTACCTTCTCATAATTTTTTTAAGTATAGCCAACATGAAAACCGTTGTCAACATCAATAATATTAAATATAATGATCCAAAAAAAGCAGCATCACCCGAAAATGAGTGCCACTGCTTGAAATCACTATACGATAAAGTTAAGTAAAAATACGAAAAAGAGGCCAACCATAATTGGGTTTACTTCACGAATCCGTTTCGCAAAGAACATCAATAAGACATACATCGTGAATCCAATCGCAATTCCTTGCGCGACCGAAGCGGTCAAGACCATCATTATAATAGTAAAGAATGAAGCAAATGCAGTTGCTTGATCTAACCAATCAATTTCCATGACTGACTCAGCCATCAAGCCACCAACGATAATCAAAGCAGGTGCTGTGACGGTACTTGTGAAAATAACAAGTAATGGTGAGAAGAATAATGAAACCATAAAGAACGTTGCTGCCGTTAAACCTGTACGGCCATCTTGCTCGATTCCAGTCATTGTTTCAACTGTTGTCGTCACTGATGATGTTCCTAAAACTGCACCAACTGTTGTCGCAATTGCATCAGAAATCATCGCGCGACCCCCATTTTTCATCTAACCATCGGCTGTCATTAAGTTTGCTCGACTTGCAATCGCCATTAATGTTCCCGCTGTATCAAAGAAATCAACGAATAAGAACGCGAAAATAACGAGTAAGAAATCAGGTTGGAAAATTTAATCAAAGCCGGTAAATAATTGTCCAAATGTTGGAGCAAGTGACGGTGGCATTGACATAATTGCACTTGGCATTTCTGATAATTGGAAAATAACACCAACTACTGCAGTAATCGCCATTCCAAAGAAAATTGCAAACCGTTGCTTTTTCATCATTAATAACAAAGTCATGACTAAGCCAAATAGGGCTTACAAGACTTGTGGATCTTGGACGTTCCCAAAGGCAACGAATGTATCAGGATTAGTCACAACAATTCCAGCATTTTTAAGCCCAATAAAAGCGATGATATAAGCAACTGCCAAAAAGGTCGTCGTTCCAGCAACAAGTTCTGTTTTTGCTGTCGTCTTGTTTTCTTTTAATTTAAATAATTTTTCAAACATCAAACTTTCCTCCGTGTTTTTTCGTTAAAAAAAAGCGACTACCGTAGAAGTCTGCAAGGAAACAAGCTGAAAATAAAATTTCACGCTATTTTTCTTAGTAGTCAGCTCGTTTAAGGTGAGCTGGTAGAAACTTCTGGACCATATTTCCAGTTTTATACGAAAAAAATTTATAAGTTTTTTGAATTTTATCAATTACTTAAGTATAAGTCAATGATTTTTTTATTTTCCGGCAAGTGCTAACAAGAATTGGCAAAAAAAACAGCGAGTGCTGTTTTTTTGATTTATTTTACTCAGGTTGTACTGCTATCAAACACTCAATTTACTCAAACACGTATAATATATAGTATAGACTATTTCGAGGTATTTGAGGTCGTAGTGTTCATTCACTTGATGAACAGTTGATTTTTCACCTTGATCTTTGAGCAGGGCACCAAAGCTG
>JBOFSL010000026.1:0-1472 GCA_051651525.1 Culicoidibacterales bacterium
ATTAGCTCAACATTATTTCATTGATACGGATGATCAAGAACACAGTAGTTTTCAAATTACACGAGCTCGAGATTTAGAATTGTACGCGGACACATTAATTCAGGCAATGGAAACGGGTATATTTGGCTTTGTGGCTCACCCTGACGTGATGTTCAATAGCTATCCTCAATGGGATGAAACGTGTACAAAAGTAAGTAAAGCTATTTTACAAGTAGCTCAAGATTTACAAATGCCCTTAGAATTAAATGCCAATGGTTTGCGTAAAGGTCAGCAACAATTTGCGGATGAACAGCGGTATCCATATCCACATTACCGCTTTTGGGAATTAGCTGCAACGTATAGCGTGCCAGTTTTAATTAATTCGGATTGTCATCACTATCGTGAGATGTATGATGAAGCGGTTGTCCAAGCACACACCCGTGCGCAACAATGGGGTTTACAAGTAGTTACGAGATTTTAAGTAAAAAATTGAGAGGAGTGTACGGATGAATGAGTTGTCCGTACAGAAAAACAGATGCAAATAATCGAATCAATTCATAATCCAAAAGTAAAAGAGTGGACAAAGCTCCAACAAAAAAAATATCGTCAACAAAATCAACAATTTTTAGTTGAAGGTCAACATTTAGTTGAAGAAGCAATGTATACAAATTGCGCCGAATGTATTTTAACAACTCGCGAAGATTTTGAGGCCGATATTCCGGTTTACCTCGTTACACCCGCAATATTAGAAAAATTAACGGCCACACCATCGCCACAAGATATTATGGCAATTTGCAAAATGGTAACGGCAGAACCAAAAGGATTAAGCCGAATTTTATTGCTCGATGCAATTCAAGACCCTGGAAATTTAGGGACGTTAATTCGCAGTGCTGCAGCTTTTAATGTTGAAGCAATTGTCCTTGGAAAAGGAACAGTTGATCTCTATAATGAAAAAGTGTTACGTGCAACGCAAGGTGCTGTATTCCACTTGCCAGTTATTCAAACTGATTTATTGACGTATATACCTGAACTACAAAGCCAAGGTGTTGAAGTTATTGGAACGAGTTTGGAACAAGCAGTTCAACTACAAGCATTTGAAACGCCAAAACGTTGGGCGTTATTACTTGGAAATGAAGGCCAAGGGGTAAATCAACAATTATTAAATTTAACGGATGAAAATGTGTTTATCGAAATGATGGAGCAAGCCGAAAGTTTAAATGTTGCAATTGCGGGAAGTATCGTTTTATATACATTAATGAATCGCTAAAAATAGCACCTTTTAAATGTGAATTGCTTTTTGGAAACAAAGAGTATTACGGATTTTAAAGGTGTTTTTTGTGCAAAAAAACCTTGAACATCATCAACGTTTGTTCAAGGTTACGAATATTTGTAACAAGAAAGAAAATAATAACTATGGAGGAGTGAAAGGAAAAACAAGCGACAACAAGATTTCTTTCACTAATTGCCAAGGGTAAAACAAAAATCCCCCCTTA
>JBOFSL010000027.1:0-1881 GCA_051651525.1 Culicoidibacterales bacterium
GTATGGCAATTATAGTATGTTTGCTGACCTAGAAGCTTCAGAGTGGACTGAAGGTGATCGCGTTGAACTCAGTTCAATTGATTTCCAAGTGAGTAATCCGGGCGAAGATTTGATTCCGCCAATTGCATATTTCACGACAGTCCGTATTGAACTTGATGCTGATAATAATCCAATCTTACTTTTCAATGTCAGTGATGTGCAAAGTGGTGTGCAATTTGTCAGTGCCGTTTACCAAACAACACATGAACCACAAGAAGTTTCAGGGGTAATTATTGATGGAGAGGCACAAATTCTCCTGCCAATTGATAATTATTTACGAAGCCAAACATTTATATTACAAAGTATCACTGTTGTAGATAATCAAAACAACCGAACCGACTATGAACGCAGTGATGGATTACGTGCTGGCGACTATGAATATACCGAAAGTGATACGCTACTAGTCCTCGCTTTAAATGAAATGATGTATTTTGACAAAAATCAAAACGGCATGTTCGATAGCAATGAATTCCCAACTTCATTGCATACTGGTGCTCTTTATTTAGAAAATGAAGCCAATCCAGACGAACGGTATTATTTTGCCTATGAAGGCAATGTAGCTGAAGATAATTCTACATTTATCTATACTGGAAATGTGTTGCTTGCAGATGTACCGAGTGGAAATTACCGATTAATTTTTGAATCGGCTGAGATACCAAATCAAGTCATCACTCCTGGATTTATTGAAATAAGTGGTGAGCTCGGTAGTCAAAGTATGACTATTAGCCAACGGATTGGAATATACCAAGCAGGAACACGTGTAGAAATTACGAACGGACAAATTTTCAGTGATAACAACGTAAATAGTGTCTTTGATGAGGGTGATCAATATCGTCTACCAATCTTTGAAGACGATGATGGCATGAAAGCAATGGGAATGGCAACGTATCCGGAAATTTTCCTCGTTTCACCGACAGGTGTAAACTATGGCTTTGCGGCAAATGGTAAAACTGGAGGCAATGCGTACGCATATGATTTAGAAACGAACCAACCTGCATTTTTACCATTTGGCACATACACAGTTATGACGAGTAATCCGGAATTAGTCATTACAACTCCTGATACGATTACAATTGATGAAAGTAATGAACATGTATTGACAGTCAGCCTTGAAAGCATTGGGATTGGGCCAAAAGCACTCGTTCCAGTCAATCAAGCACCAGTAATTACCGGCGTAACATCAGTAACACTTGTTGTTGGGACAAGTTTTGATCCTCGAAATGGTGTTAAAGCAACGGATGCTGAAGATGGAGTGATTCCATTCCAAGTTCAAGGTACGGTTGATAACAATACAGTTGGCACCTATACGCTCAGCTATACAGCAACAGATTCACAAGCTACGACAACACAGCTTGAACGTGTGATTACAGTAGTTGCAAAACCAGTGACACCTCCAATTGTCACGCCAACACCAATTGTACCGACAATACCAGTTATCACGCCAATACCACCGACTGTGACAACAACAGGAACACCCCTCGTGAATACTGGTGATCAAGCATTGGCAATGACACTGTTCAGTGGAATTGGCACAGCAACAATCGGCGTGTTGATTCTACTCCGTCGCAAATAACAAATAATTCAAAGTAAATAAATTGATTCAGAGACAAACCAACTACACGAAAACGTGAAGTTGGTTTGTTTTTTCGTGGAAAGGAAACAATGAGTTAGATAAAGAAATGACTGCGAATGGTTGGCTTTCAGTTGAAAACAATTGTATAATGAAGCTAAAATAAGGAGAAGCACATGCGCAAAATTTCACGAACTAAAATTGGGATCATGACAATCATTGGAATAATTCTGGTAGGGACACTTTTCTTTATTCTACAAATGCATCAAGTT
>JBOFSL010000028.1:0-3479 GCA_051651525.1 Culicoidibacterales bacterium
AACTGTGTATGCAATTGGGTTTAGTGGGATTGTCATCATTGTTGTACTCCGCTTAGTAACGAGTTGTGAGCCAAGGGCGAAAGTTGAGGTGGCAGTACCATGGAAGCATTAATTTTATCATGCGGAACTGGCGGTGGTCATGATATGGCAGCGGCAGCAATTAGTGAGGCATTTATAGAAGCAGGGCATACGATTAGAGTTTTAAACCCTTATACATTAATTAGTATGAAAACTGCCAATAATGTAGACCAACTATACTTAAAAACGGTTCGCTATATTCCGAGTCTCTTTGGTTTTGTTTATTGGCTTGGTGTGAATTATGAGCGTTTTGTACCAATGAAATCACCAGTTTATTGGTTGAACCATCAGAAAAGTCAGTTCTTAAGTGCGTATTTGGCAACACATCATTTTGATGTGATTGTGACAACTCATGTATTTCCCGGACAATTATTGACTGCACTGCAAAATCAAGGGGAAATAGTCCTGCCAATTATTTATAGTACGACTGATTATGTGTGTACACCATTCACAGCAGAGGTGAAAGCGACAGCCTACGTAATTGCCCATGAAGATTTATATGAAGAATTTGAACGTCATGGGTTAAACCATGCTGATTTATATCCTTTAGGGATTCCGGTGAAATCGGCCTTTCGAAAGCATATCCGACAAGCGCAGGCGAAACGGGAACTAGGATTGACGGTAGAAAATGACTATTGGTTAATCGCTGGCGGAAGTATTGGTATCAAAAATTTACGAACAGTTCTCGATAATTTGGTACAGCTCATTCAAACTGAACCGA
This sequence comes from Culicoidibacterales bacterium, assembly GCA_051651525.1. Lineage (GTDB taxonomy): Bacteria > Bacillota_I > Bacilli_A > Culicoidibacterales > ZOR0006 > ZOR0006. Next base: position 800 of record JBOFSL010000028.1, read on the forward strand.
ATAAACGGTTAATTATTATTACAGGAAGCCAAGCGAACGTGAATAGGGCGTTGTGTCAAAAGTATGCGGATATCGATCAATTGATTTTCATTACACATACACAAGAGATGGCGACATATTTACAAGCATGTGAACTGTACTTTTCTAAGCCAGGAGGGCTCGCTTCAACTGAAGCAATCGTTGCGGGAATACCATTGATTTTAATTCAACCATTACCTGGTGGTGAACCAAAAAATCAACAGTTTTTTGTTGAGCATGGTTTAAGTCTACAGGCGGAAACTTTTGAACAATTACAAGCAGCGGTGGCGAAAATTCAACAACAAGGTAGGAGTGGGCAGATAGCGCAACAGCAAAAAAAACAGGCAAAACCTCAAGCGGCACAAGCAATTGTTGCCTTAGCAAGTGAACTTGTTGTCAAAAACACCGAAAAAATAAAGTAAGCAAGGAAGAAAAACCAGTTTATTCGGAAAACACACGAATTTATCGGGAGGAATCTATTTTTTTTCGTTGAAATCGAGTATAATGAAAATGTTTAAAATATTTTCTAATTTCGGAGGTCTGCAGTAATGGAACAAGTAGCAATTAATAGTATTCGTACTTTAGGAATCGATGCAATCGAAAAGGCAAATTCGGGTCACCCAGGAATTGTCATGGGAGCCGCACCGATGGCGTATACGTTATGGTCAAAGACGCTAACGGTCAATCCAAATAATCCGACTTGGTTTAACCGCGATCGTTTTGTTTTATCAGCAGGACACGGGTCGATGTTACTGTACAGTTTATTACACTTGACAGGATTTGATGTTTCAATTGAAGACTTAAAACAATTCCGTCAATGGGAATCAAAAACACCAGGTCACCCTGAATTTGGGCATACAGTGGGGATTGATGCAACAACAGGACCACTTGGCCAAGGAATTGCGATGGCAGTCGGAATGGCATTGGCTGAAAAACATTTAGCAGCGAAGTTCAATCGTGATGAATTTGCGATTGTTGATCACTTTACGTATGTTATTTGTGGTGATGGGGACTTCATGGAAGGTGTCTCAGCTGAAGCAAGTTCATTTGCAGGTGTGCATGATTTAAGTAAATTAATCGTACTGTATGATTCGAATGATATTTGTTTAGATGGGAATCTAGATGAAGCCTACACAGAACAAACACGTAAACGGTATGATGCGTATGGTTGGCAAACAATTTTAGTTGAAGATGGGACAGATGTTGCAGCAATCGCTATTGCTATTGAGCAAGCAAAAGCTGAGACAAAACGTCCAACTTTAATTGAAATTAAAACAGTGATTGGTGAAGGAGCACCAACGAAATCTGGTTCAAATGCGGCACATGGTGCACCGCTTGGAGCAAATGAAGCAGCAGCAGCGAAAGTTGCTTATGGTTGGGATCACGAACCATTCACTGTTCCGACTGCTGTGTACGACCATTTCCAAGCAACAGTCAAAGATCGTGGAATTACTGCGAATGAAGTATGGGAAAAATTAGTAGAGGCATATGCAAAAGTATACCCAACTGAACATGCAACATTAATGCAAGCAATTCAAGACGAATTACCAACTGATGTCTTTGCACAAATGACAGAAATTTCAGAGGGGACGTCACAAGCAACGCGAAATTCAAGTCAAGATGCGATTAATGCAATTGCAGCGCAATTAGACTGTTTCTTAGGTGGGTCAGCAGATTTAGCTCACTCAAATATGACTGTGATTAATGGCGAAGGTTTATTAACACCGGAAGTATTAACAAATCGCAATATTCAATATGGGGTACGTGAATTTGCGATGGCAGCGATTATGAACGGGATGTCATTACACAAGGGACTACGCGTCTTTGGCGGAACATTCTTCGTCTTTAGTGATTATCTAAAAGCGGCAATGCGCTTATCAGCATTAATGCACCAACCAGTAACGTATGTATTAACACACGATAGTATTGCGGTTGGTGAAGATGGTCCAACTCATGAACCAATCGAACAATTAGCAGGATTACGTGCAATGCCGAACATGAATGTGATTCGTCCTGCCGATGCTCGTGAAACACAAGGAGCTTGGCAAATTGCGTTACAAAGTAAAACAACGCCAACAGCACTTGTGTTAACGCGTCAACCATTAACGGTGATGGCAACATCTGCAGCGGATCAAGTCTCATTCGGAGCATATGTCATCGGTCGTGAACAAATACGGATTGATGCAATTATTTTAGCAAGTGGATCAGAAGTAAACTTAGCGATGGAAGCACAAGTTGCACTCCTAAAGGAAGGCATTGATGTCCGCGTTGTTTCAGTTCCATCATTTGAACTATTTAACCAACAATCAGTTGAATACCGTGAAAGTGTCTTGCCAAATGAAATTCGCGCACGTGTTGCAATTGAAATGGGCGCAAGCTTCGGTTGGCACCAATATGTTGGCTTAGATGGAGCAGTTATCGGAATTGATACATTTGGATCATCAGCGCCAGCAAATATTGTAATTCCAGCATATGGTTTTAATGTCGCTAATGTCGTAACAAAAGTAAAAGCAGTTATCAAATAAGAATGAACCGCCGATGGAATTACCCTGAGCTACTCCCTGTCAAGTAGAGTTTGAAAAAAAAGAAAATTAATGAGCGTTACGTAAAGCAAATTTCACAGGACTTGTTCCTAATTTGCTTTGAATACGTTTTGTGTTAA
>JBOFSL010000029.1:0-1506 GCA_051651525.1 Culicoidibacterales bacterium
ACAAACGCTTGTGCAATTGCTTGGGCGTCCATCAATGGCGATGGCCGGTGTAATAAAAAGACATCTACTGTATCTAAGTGTAAGTTCAGTAATGAACGTTCTGCTTGTTGAATAATATAATCATAATCATAGTTATAATGATTGATGGTTGTATCCGGATATTGTGGGTTTGGATACTGAATCCCACATTTTGTGACGATTTCTAATTGTTCACGTAAGTGTGGCGCTTGTTTGAACACTTTTCCTAAAAACGCTTCCCCTTCAAAACCACCATAAATATCCGCATGATCAATTGTTGTAATTCCGCGAGTCAGTAATTGTTCGATAAACGCTTGATAGTCATCAACACTCATTCCCCACTCAAGTGCACGCATTTCTCCATGAATGACACGTGAAAAACTTAAATCTTCAGTTAATTGAATTCTTTGCATAATCTTACCCTCTTCTCTTTATTTACTCTTATTATCTGTTTTCCTTACTTGTTTGTAAAGAAAAAACAGTCAGAACGCTGTTAAAAACGGAGTTCTGCTGCTTGTGCCCAATAATCATATGTCCGGATTGCATTTCGACTCACGATTGGATCCGAATCTTCGGTTAATTGATAAATAATTTGCAATGGCGTTTTTTGGTTTTTGGCGACCTGTTCACGTACGCAAACTTCTTGGTCTTTGGCAAGTCGCGAAAGAATTTCCGCCGGTGTCACTGGATTTTTGGCAACATTGCGCCGGACGAGCGGAATTGTACTGAGACTATAGAGCATTAACTCTACTGGTGTTAAGTTTGGATTCGCAACCGCAATTGCTAGCACACTTGCATCTGCACTGTGTAAAACAATTTCCAATAAGTACGCGGGAATTGCCGGATTTTCCGCTAATGCTCGCCGCACACTCGGGATATCATCATTTAATTTTTCTAATAGTTGCGCAGGTGTCACTGGATTTTTGGCAACTGCCTGGCGGACAGCAACTTCTTCATCAGCGGCTAACTTCGTTAGCACTTCAGTCAATGTGACTTGGCTACGGGCAATTTCTCGGCGCACGGTATAATCTTCGTGATCCACTAATAACGCTACCATCGCCGGTTCAAACAAGTTGCGTTTAATTAACCGTACTAATGTCTTAGGCGTTAAGGTGATTAACGCTTCAAAGAAGTCTTGGCGAATCATGTTTTCGCTCGCATGGACGGGAAGTTTATAGGTCCGATGATAGCGACATAACTCACGTAAACTCGTAGTTAGGTTAGGATGTGTTAGCACTGCTTGACGAACAGCCGCCTTTTCATCAGCCGATAAATAATAAATATATTCTAAAGGTAAGCGCGGATTTTGAGCAAAAGTTAAACGAATTGTATCATCTTGGTGTTTCGCAAAGAACAAATCATGAAAGGCAACAATACTTGGGTTTGCGGCTGCTGCACGAACTAAATACCGTTCTTGGCTCGCAACGGCTGCTTCAAGTAATGCTTGCGGTGCTTTAGGATTACGGGCAATCGTTTCATGAAGAGCTG
>JBOFSL010000030.1:0-4000 GCA_051651525.1 Culicoidibacterales bacterium
CTCATATCTAAACCTAATCAAGGTGGTGTCCCATTATTTTGAGTTAGCAAAAAACAGTTCCTATTACTAGAACTGCTTATCGAATGAGTTAGTCTTATTCACTAGGTACCATTTTATTCTAGCCTGTGCTTTAATACAATTTCATCTAATTGACTCGTCACACAATCGAAAAAAAACTGCTCAACTTCAGGATTATTCACGGTGGATAATAATAACAGTGCGAGCTGATAGTGGTAATGGGCATTACGGTTATCGCTCACGTTGTATTGAGCAAGTGACAGTTGACCATAAATAAATACTAACGGCAAAATGCGAGCATTCGCTCTTAGTTTTGTTATCTGCGGCAGCGTAACTTCGATAAGTTGCTCCCATTCGCCAAGTTTAATCAATTCAATATTCATATAATAAATAACACTTGCATATGACTGTTCCTGCAAGCTCGCAGTGATTTGTTCGTAATAGAAATCGTGTGTTAACGGCTGCGGTTGATAGGTAAAAAATAATATAACTACGGCAATGTCAGCGGTAAGCATTGGTACATTGAGTTGGTATTCAGAAAGTAAGCTAGTTAATTTTTGTTGAAATTTATCGTTATCTCGATATTCTGAATATATCTGCTTCTGGCTTGATATAATATAAAGTTGATAAATCGTCAATTCTTGGCGCATTTTAAAAGGTGGCGCCAATTCGAAAATTGTAGCTATTATTGCTAAAATTTTTTGCAGTATTTCGACATTTTTTTCGCTGACATACTCAAATAAGTTGTCTTTATAAGGATTGAGTTGGTAATATAGCGCGTACTCATCAAAGAAGACAATTTCAGCTATGGACGTATCTAGGCGATCAGCTAACGCACAAAGTGTGTCTAATCGTGGCAAAGTTTCACCTTTTTCAATCCGTTGCAATGCCCGTAGTGCGGTAATATCTGTTGCGAGCGAGAGCTGTCTAATGTCTTTTTGATTACGATAATATGACAAACCACGTCCAATATTTTTAGTATCAATCATAACCCCACCGTCTTTCTAGCCATCTTTTAATAATTATAATTAAAATTAAACTATAATACAAGAGCTTTATGTTCGCAAAATAAAAATAAGTTACATAATGATTGTAAATATATTATAAAGATTGCAAGTAGCTAGTTATGATTACTAGGTCATTTCCACCAAATCAGCTAGGCTGAAAACTTATTAAAAAGGCACGCATCGCGAACGATGTGTGCCTTTTGTCATGTTAACGATTATGTTGCCAGAAATACCCGGCTATTTTCGTCACCGTTCGTTCTGGTTGGTGGTGATACGCAACTAAACTTTGCATTGTCGTTGTCCACTCAATATTTCCACTTTTGTTATATGTTGTCAATGCATACGCACAGTCATCACGGTGTTCGCGAAGCGTCTGGATGATCACAACTTGATGTAAGTCAAAATGTTGCGCCAAACGAACAACTGCCTCAGCTAGTGTTTTCACTTGCAGTTGTTCAAGTAATTGCGCTTTGGATACAACTGCCATATGTTCAACAAACACTTGCGCGAGCGGTGTCACTTGTACCTGCCAAAACAATTGTCCTTGCGCTGTCAAATCAATAATCCCAATCCGTTGCTTAGCTAAAAGTTCACTCATCAATTGCGTCAACGTTTGCTCACCAACACTATAAATCGCCTCACCGATGCGTGCTTCAATTTCACGTTGAGCCCAATCAAGCCACTTTTTTGCCGTTGCTTGGTCAATCGCTTGAACGCTCACCCGCACACGTGAGGCTCCTTCACTCGCATAAGGTGCTAAAGTCAGTGGTGTTTGTTCCAACTCAAGATCAAACAAGGCTGCTTCCATGACACTTTCACCAAGGCCAAAACAATTAAACACGCGTGAATAAATTTTACTCGTTTGCCAACGCTTCAATACTGGTCGCACATATGTTTCCACCATCAATTTCAGTTCAGCTGGTGGCCCTGGTAAAACGAGAATTTTTTGGTCCCCATTTGTCATCAAACACCCTGGTGCCGTCCCATTATCATTCACAAAAATCTCAGCTCCACTTGGAAAATCAGCTTGACGATAGACACTTTCCGGAATTGTTTGTTCGGCTACACGCTCATATTTTTTAGCAATTATTTCACGCTGAATTGGATCATTCACAAGTGTGAAGCCCAAAAATTCCGCTGCTACTTGTTTTGTCACATCATCTTGAGTCGGACCAAGACCACCACACATCATGACCAAGTCGGCACCTCGTTCAAACGCAGTCGTGATAACTGCTAAAATCCGTTCGCGATTATCACCAACAATACTGCGATAATAATGATTCAACCCATACTCAGCAATCACTTTTGCCAAATAGTGCGAATTTGTATCTAACACTTCACCTAATAATAATTCCGTTCCTACACAAATAATTTCGACATTCATCTATATCCACCTCAGTTTCATACTAGTATGATAGCATTAACCTTTATCTTGTGTCTACTGCTTGCGTTCGTGACAACCTTACAAATTTTCTCAGTTGTTTTGATGAATTTATTCGCTTTTCTGTCATCTCGTGATTTTTTTTGCTATACTAGAACATAACAACAAAAGGAGGTACTTCGATGACTAAAATAGGTTTTATTGGACTTGGGGTGATGGGCAGCGAACTTGTCCGTCATTTATTACAACATGAGTACGAAGTCATAGGATTTACACGTACTAAAGCAAAAGCACAATCTCTGATTGACGCCGGCATGATTTGGGTTGATAGTCCAAAGGCAGTCGCTACTCAAAGTGATGTGATTTTCACAATGGTGGGCTTACCAAGTGATGTCGAAGCAGTGTACTTTGATGAAGCAACTGGTATTTTAGCTCATGCAAAACCAGGCACGCTGCTTGTCGATTTAACAACTTCACAGCCCTCACTTGCACGACGAATTCACGATGCAGCCGTCGTCCGTGACCTGCACACACTTGATGCGCCAGTAACTGGGGGTGATATTGGGGCCAAAAAGGCAACGCTTTCAATTATGGTTGGTGGCAATATCGCTACCTATCATTTAGTGTATCCGTTGCTCACATTATTTGGGCAAACAATTACCCACTTCGGTCCTGCTGGGATGGGTCAACATGCGAAAATGGCAAATCAAATTGCGATTGCTAACAATTTACTTGGTATGGCTGAACTTTTAGCCTATGCCAATGCCCAAGGAATTGATCCACAAAAAATGCTGAAAACGGCAAGCAGTGGTTCCGCGGCGAGTTGGCAATTGACACATAACGGTGCCAAAGTGTTAGCTGCTGATTTTGCTCCTGGCTTTTATGTCGCTCATTTTATCAAAGATATGCGAATTGCCGTTGCTGAATCCCAATTAGCTAATGTAACGTTACCGGGAGTCGAACGGGTTTTAGCAATTTTTGAAAGCTTAATCGCCCAAGACCCAGCAATTAACCACCTTGGTACCCAAGCAATCACAAAATTTTTTGAAGTAAACTAAACGATTACCACGCCCAATGTAACGGCGTGGTTTTTTTGATCACGCAAAAAAAACCGAGTAGACCTCGGTTTTTCGTTTACATTTTTTCTAAGTAGTCAAGTAAGGCAACCGCCGCTTTCGCTGGACCAGTTTGTGCTGATTCACTAAAGCCAAGTTCTGTCCGGATTTGGCCAACTTGAATTTCTTCGTTGAATAAGGCTGCAAAATAATCGTGTAATAGCACATCCGTTTGGGCTTGGCGTTGCACTGGTCCAAATGGATTCGCAAAGTATGATTTCACGAGCCCAACTTCTTGAGTTGTCCCTTTTGCCATCCGTGACCCAGCCACGAAGACTTCATGCGCTTGCTCAACATTTGTAAAGAAATCAAGCGCTGCTCCGTGTTCATAGTTATTCGCATAAAGGAATAAATCAACTGGTTGTGGCGTCATAATTTCTTGATACGTCGCAATCGGAATCACTAGTCGAGCATTGACTTTATCTGGATTCATAAAAACACTGCGATCAATTTGCCGATACGCATAGCCGGTTTCTAAA
>JBOFSL010000031.1:0-1409 GCA_051651525.1 Culicoidibacterales bacterium
CAACAAGTTGAATTAACTTTGATTGAAATTCAATATTTTGAAACGCTTGCCTTACAGTTATCACAAGCAACGACTCAAGATGCCCAAGAAATTCGCTTTGAGCTTGAACAAAACGGCTATGTCCGTGCGCGTGCAAAAAAACATCGCCGCCATATGCCAAAACCAACGTTTGAACGCTATCTTTCACCAACTGGAACAGAAATTTGGGTTGGAAAAAATAATCTTCAAAATGAACATCTGACTTTCAAATCAGCGCGTCGTAACCACATTTGGATGCATGCGAAAGATATGCCCGGTAGTCACGTTGTCCTGTGTACTGATTTACCTGATGAAGCGACAATTCGCGCTGGCGCAATCCTAGCGGCTTACTATTCAAAAGGTAAAGAATCATCAAGTGTGCCCGTTGATTATTTACCAATTCGTCAATTAAAAAAACCAAATGGTGCCAAACCTGGGTTTGTAACGTACGAACAACAAAAAACCATTTATATCGATCCTGAAGTCGATTTATTACCTGAACAAATAAAATAATACATATCTTCAAAACTAAAGGAGAATTTTACTTATGATTGAACCATTCCGCTTAGAAAACGGCTTACTATATGTTTGTGAATGGGAGCAACGCTTCCCTAACTTTATCGCTGGCTTTACAACACGCTTAGATGGTGTGTCACAATCACGTTTCACTGGGAACAACATTGCCTACCAAGTTGGTGATATTCCAGCTTATGTGCAAGCAAATCGCAAAAAAATGGGTGAAAAACTTGGCTTTGACTGGGAATCTTGGGTTGTCGCTGCTCAAGCACACACGAATGTTGTTGCTGAAGTGAAACAGGCTCACGCTGGTGCCGGGACACATGACTTTGAATCAGGAATTCCCGCAACTGATGGACTGTATACACATGATGCAAACTTACTGTTAACTGCCTTTTACGCTGACTGTGTGCCCCTATTATTCATCGCCCCAAGTCATCATCTTGTTGGTGTTGTTCATGCTGGTTGGCAAGGTACTGTCAAAGAAATCGCTCGCGTATTCGTCAAAGCTTGGCTTGAAAAAGGTGTGAAACCAGAAGAAATTCATGTCGCAATTGGACCAGCAATTTCGAAAGCCAACTACCGCGTTGATCTTCCCGTTATTGAACAAGTGTTAGCAATGGAAACGGCCAATACCCACCTCGCTTTCAGTGATTTAGGAACTGGTGAATATAAACTTGATACACCGTATTTGAACGAATTACAGCTACTTGACCTTGGAATTCCAAGCAAAAATATTCTCAAAACAAGCTACTGTACAGTTGCCGACATTGACCTCTTTTATTCATATCGTAAAGAAGGTTTAACTGGACGCATGATGGCCTTTATTGCTCAAAAATAACTGATATGAAAAAAACCAAGCATCAGCTGAATTG
>JBOFSL010000032.1:0-2575 GCA_051651525.1 Culicoidibacterales bacterium
GTTCTGTGTGAGCTGCCCCTAATTGGATAGGAACGATAATTGGTTTTTCATTCATAAAAAAATACCTCCTTCAATTTCGTACCTTTATCGTACTCAATTTTGGGAAGCATTTATAGACGGTCAGATGTTACTTGCTTACACTTATTCAATCTAAAACAACGATTTTATCGTGAGAAAAAGATAAATAATTAAACAAAAAACCACCAACTTGCGTTGATGGTTTTTCGTGCTTGTTTGATAACGATTTTCTTGGCGGTAAAATCATTACGACATCTTTTGTCTACAAACATTTTCTTGGACAAGAACAATTCTAGTGCCCAAAGTGAGTACACCTTCATTGAAGAAGATACAGTCACTTTGGACACCAGAAAGTCTTTTAGTCACGTGGTGCTTTTGGCGGACGCGGTCCTGGATATTGGTAATAATCAGAACGTAACATTCCGTTATAAATTTTACGCTTGCGTTCTGCTTTACGTTTGAAACAGAATTCAAAGTCTTCAAATGATGTAATTGTATATAATGACCATGTTGGTAATTTTTTGAACATCCGTCCCATTGCCGCATATAGTCGTTCAACACTCTCTTCATCTTCCAAACGTTCACCATATGGTGGATTGGTAATAATGAATCCGTATTGTTCTTTCGAAGTAAAATCAATCATATCTGCAACTGAGAAATCGATATAATTTGCAACTCCAGCAATTTCAGCATTTTCTTTCGCAATTTCGATCGCTTCAGGATCAAAATCCGAACCAACTAATTTAAACTCAAGATCATTAATTTGTTCGTATGCTAATTTACGCGTATTACGCCAAATATCTTTATCAATAATTCGCCAATCTTCTGAAACAAATTCACGATTGATTCCCGGTGCCATATTACGGCCCTTCATCGCTGCTTCAATTAAAATTGTTCCTGATCCACACATTGGATCAACAAGTTCTTTTCCTGGTCGCCATGGTGTTAATGAAATCATCGCTGCTGCTAATGTTTCACGAATCGGTGCTGCTGTCGAAACCTCACGATATCCACGTTTATGTAATGCTAAACCTGATGTATCAATTGAGATTGTTACTTTGTTTTTGTGAATAAATACAAAAATTGGCATTGCTTCTTCGTCTTCACGAATCATTCCATATTCATCGCCACCATACTGTAACTTCATCTTCTCAACAATTGCTTTTTTAGTAATCGCTTGAATATCACGTTTACTAAATAATTCCGAACGTACAGAGGATACTTTAGATACTGGGAAATACGCACCTGAAGGTATATATTGTTGCCAATCAATTGCTTTTACACCTTGAAAAAGCTCTTCAAAGCTGTAAGCTTCAAATTCTGCAACATGCCATAAAACACGCTCCGCAGTACGTAACCACATATTCGCTTTTGCAATTCCGTCAATTCCAGTTTTGAATGTTACACGACCATCTTCTGTTTTGATAATTTCAAAATCTAGTGCTTGAATTTCACGTGCAACAATTTTTTCAAGACCGAAAAAACACGGTGCAATTAACGTATAATTTTTCATCACTCTGTCCTCCTATTTTTTTCTCTCCATATTATACATTGTTTTCACAACTGTAACAAATATCTTTCAATTAGAAATCATTCATTAAAGTTTTTTTTGGTTAAATTCTCAAAAATAAAATAGAAAAATCCCCATTTATACCCGTTTTTTATCAGTAAATTAAAAAAGCTGCCAAATGGCAACTTTCACAAATTAAGCACTATAAGCTTGTAACATCCAAAGTGTTTTTTCGTATTTAGCAATTAATGTATTCATTAAGTCTTGTGTACGGAAATCTTTTGCCTCTTCTGCTAAGCGCCCAACTTCTTGCGCTTGACGAACAAGAACAATATAATCTTCTGTAGCAACTTTCATTGCTTCTTGTGTCTTAATATCAGAACTTGTAATTTCAATAATTGAAGCGAATTGAATGTAATCTTTCATTGTTGCATATGGCTTATGACCGATTGTTAAAATGCGTTCTGCAACTTCATCAAGATCAAGTGTCATATCAGTGTATAGTTCTTCAAGTTTTACATGAACTTCAAAGAATCCCGCACCTGTTACATTCCAGTGTAAGTTGTGTAACTTCACATACATAACATTTAAGTTCGATAAAAAGTTATTCATTTCTGCTACTAAACTTAATTTGGTATTTTCCAATTGACGTACTTCCATAATTTAATTTACCTCCTAGATAAGGGTGCCTAAGCAGACCTTTTACATTTATATTATATTTGCTTTTCACAACGTTAACAAGCTAAATGCACTTAATTTTTTCAGAATTTTTCGTGATTTTTTTGATAATCCTGCTATTAAAATCCTAACGCATATTTCCGATTTTGAAAATCCTGTTGCAGTTAGCTCAAGAAAATACATCACCCATCATTTTTCATATGATTAATACAATTTTTCTACTAGAAAAAAAAAAAAGACGGTACCTTTATGGTAACGTCAAAATGATTAAAAAAAAGAGCCTAGCGACTTCCTATTCTCGCAGGGAAAACCCAACTACATTCGGCAATAAAGAGCTTAACTTCTGTGTTCGGCATGGGTACAGGTGTG
>JBOFSL010000033.1:0-1930 GCA_051651525.1 Culicoidibacterales bacterium
TCCAATATTCCACTAAGTAAGCGTACCGGATCATTCTTATCTATGTATGTCATCAAATCAAGATTCAAAGTCAGTTGATATCTTGTTGTGAGTGTCGTATAATTTTCTTGTAGCTTTTTTTGTGTTTTATAATCTTTTAGTGGCTGATTCGTTTTGATACAGCCCCTTTGTTTTATCCAAAAAATAAAAAAGTACTCAAAAAAAGAATTTTTCCGATAAAAATTAAAATTATAAAAATCAACATTACTATATGAAACAAGTTTTCAAATTTGTTTTTTTAGTCGAAATTACAAAAAAATACAAAAAATAGTCACAAGATAATCATATGATAATCATAAAAGGGGTATAATAAAAATATACAACTTGCAAACTATTTGCATTGCCAACTCATTTTAAAGGAGCATAACAATGAAACATACAAAAAAGAAATTTATCGTGATTATTACGGCTTTAACTTTTGCTTTACCAATGGCTCAACCTAGCTTAACAACATACGCTTGTAGTACAGTAGAAGAATGTCAAACGCAATTAGAGACACTTCAAGCTGAAAATGAACAAGCTCAAAAACAACTTGAAAATTCACAATCAATGTTTTCGACAGCACAAGAACGTGTTGATCGTGCACAAGCGTTAGCAAATAGTATTCAAGCAGAAATTGATGCCTATCAAGCAACGATTGATAGCTTGAACGAGCAAATGGCTGAACTTGAAGCAGAAATTCTTGAATTAGAAGCTTCAATAGAAGCGAAGGAAGCAATTTTACGTGAACGATTAGTCGATATGCAATTACGTGTAAAAACGAATCAATTACTTGATTTTATCGTAAATTCAGAATCACTTGCTGACTTATTATCACGTGCACAATCAATTCAACAATTGAATGAATATGACTATACACTGATTAAAGAAATCGAAGCACAACAAGCAGAAATTAAAGCACATAAAGCAGTGATTGCAGATGCAAAAATTGAAGCTGAAAGCTTAAAAATACAAGCTCAGGAACGTCGAAGTGCCCAAACAGAAGTAATTGCAACATTACAAGCTGAACGTCAAGCACTAGCAAAAGAAGTGTTAGGTGCTGAAGGTGTTGTTGATACACTAGGATTAAGTGCACAAGATATTGAAGCACAAATGGCGATTTTAGAAGCATATGCTGCACAACAAGAGCAACAACAAAGCCTAGAAGATACGAATTCATCAGATACAGGATCATCAGATACGGGATCGAATGAAATTCCACAAGCAAGTGGATTCTATCGTCCAACAAGTGGTGTGATGACTTTACCGTATTTATCAACAGAATATCCATATTCTGCAGCTCGTCCACACTTAGGTGTCGATTATGGAGCTTCAGAAGGAACGCCTGTTGTTGCTGTAACAGATGGAGTTGTAATCCAAGCAAGTTATGGTGATAATGGTGGGTACGGAAATATGATTGTTATTTCACATAACGTCAATGGGACGCCTATGGTTTCGATTTACGGACATTTGAGTAGTATTGGCGTAAGTGCGGGACAAACGGTAAGTGGCGGTCAATACATTGGTGCCGTTGGAAACACTGGTAACTCATTTGGGGCTCATTTACACATTGAAATGCTTTCAGGAATTAACTATATGCCTGCGGGACGTGAAGAACGCCAGTCATATACAGTCAATCCAGCGAATTATTTCTAAAAATAAATAATAAGCAATCAAAAAGGGACTGTATCACAATGACTATTTCAAATAGTAGTCAAAGAGTGATACAGCTCTTTTTTTGTTGTTTGATTTTGAAAGTTGCTCGTTTTAAAAGTAAGCAAGTAACATCTGACCGTCTATAAATGCTTCCCAAAATTGAGTACGATAAAGGTACGAAATTGAAGGAGGTATTTTTTTATGAATGAAAAACCAATTATCGTTCCTATCCAATTAGGGGCAGTTCACACAGAAC
>JBOFSL010000034.1:0-1724 GCA_051651525.1 Culicoidibacterales bacterium
AGTGTGATTCACTACTATACATGCTTCAAAGATGCACCAGTTGTCGTGCTTGTGTATGGTTGCGAATATAATATGATTGAATATAAAATCATGAAAGAAAATGATGCACCACAGGAAATCCTTGAGATGTTACAGTCAGCACAATCAGGTGCACAAGGTATCGGTGCAGCAGTTGAGAACTTCTTACTAGCAGCAACAGCTATGGGATATGGAACATGCTATATGACTGGGCCAACACATGCGAAAGTTAGAATTGAAGCAGCCATCGATTTTGCTAAACCTGGATACGAACTCATGTCGATGATTTCGCTTGGAGTTGCTGCCGAAAAGACACCAGCACAACCACCACGCAAGCCACTTGAAGAAGTAGTGACATTTATTGATTAAAAGGAGAAACGACGATGCAAATTCGGAAAGAATTGACTTGTCCATTGGAAATCACCCATGATTACTTACGTGGAAAATGGAAACCAATTATTATTTGGCGGTTACGTTTAGGGAAAACGCAGCTCGTTCAACTTGAAAATGATATTAAAGGCATTGGTCAAAAGATGCTAATTCAACAACTTCGTGAATTAATTGAATTTGGGGTTGTTGAGAAAGAAACGAGCGGAGGGTATCCTTTGCAAACTTTTTATTTTCTGACCCATGAACGAGGACGAAAAGCGCTGCAGATTATCGAATTGATGCAGCAACTTGGCATTGAACACATGGAAATCAACGGTAAATCCGGGCAAGTTCAAGATTTATTGCAAGCAGTGCCACAAAATTCAGGAGAATAAAGTCATACACACTAAAAAGTAAGTAATTTTCAAGTTCTTGTTTTTCGAGTATACTCAACCTATCAACGAAAAGGAGCAATTACGATGAAAATTACAAGTATAGCAATTACAAATGGCATTATTGATGATCACTATGGAAAACGCGGCGAGGTGAATGAATTTGGCATGCCAGTCGTTTCACTACCACTAACGTTTCATGATTATCCGGAAGCAACAGTGAGTTTTGCAATCTTTTTAGAAGATAAAGATGCTATCCCTGTAAGTGGTGGTTTTTCATGGATTCATTGGACAGCAGCAAATATAACAACAGCTGATTTGAAGGCTGATGCCGCGCGAGAACTAGCGGGAATTGTTCAAGGGGTGAATAGTTGGATTAGTGCACAAGGTGGGAATCAAGAGAAAATTGCGTGTGCAACATATGGTGGGATGGCACCACCAAATGCTGATCATAGCTATGATATTCATGTATATGCTTTAGATACGATACTCGACTTACAACCCGGATATTATGCAAATGAGCTTTTCCATGCAATGCACGGTCATATTCTAGCAGAAGCCCTGTTAAAAGGAACGTATCGTGTATGAGTATCTATGAAGTAATTATGTTAGTTTGCTTTGGAGCGGCTTGGCCATTTTCAATCTATCGTTCATATACGTCACAATCAACGAATGGGAAAAGTTTTGTTTTTCTCATCGTGTTGATTGCCGGGTACATTGCCGGGATTTTAAATAAATTGTTTTATAATTACGATGCAATTATTTATCTCTATATACTGAATTGTTTGATGGTAAGTATCGATGCTACTTTATGGCTGCGTAATGCTAAAAAAGAAAAAAATGATCAGTCGTGTATAATTTAGGTAACATTGGCAACTCAAGCCTTGCCTTTCAGTTTCAATTCGCGTATACTGCAAAAGAATGAAACTGAAAGGAACTGAGGAC
>JBOFSL010000035.1:0-2001 GCA_051651525.1 Culicoidibacterales bacterium
TTGTACGGACGACGTTCTCCATCACGTTGTGGACGATCATTGTTATACGGACGACGTTCTCCATCACGTTGTGGGCGATCATTGTTGTACGGACGACGTTCTCCATCGCGTTGTGGGCGATCATTATTGTACGGACGACGTTCTCCATCGCGTTGTGGGCGATCATTGTTGTACGGACGACGTTCTCCATCGCGTTGTGGGCGATCATTGTTGTACGGACGACGTTCTCCATCGCGACGTGGACGGTCATTATTGAATGGACGACGTTCTCCATCACGTTGTGGTGCTCCTACAGGATCACGATCAGTACGACTTTGACGACGTGGTGTCGGTAAGCCTTGCGCACGCATTTCATCAATGCGTTCAAAACGTTTACGTTGACGTTCTTTATGGAATTGGATATTTTCTTCAAGCATACGTTTGAATAATTCACCTAACGTTTCTGTTGTTTCAATTCCTTCAATTGAAGCACACGCTACATCTAATGCTGCGGCTTCATGGTATGTGATTAAAGTCATTGCATTGATGACCATATCTGCTGTTTTTGCAGCTTCCATGACATCACGTGCTTGAATTTTACGACTCTTTGCGTAATCAATTACGCGAATTTTTTCAGTTTTCATCTTGTTCTTCCACCTTCGTTAAACGTTCTTTTAATCCTTTGGCAAAGCCTGCATCTGTAATACCAATGACTACTCGATTCGCTTTTCCGATGGCATAAGATAGTTCATCAATTGTTGCAACTTGTAAAAAATTTACACCGTAAGATGTACATTTATCCGTTACTTTTTTTTGATTATTTTTCGCAACATCTGTTGCAAGTAAAACGAGTTTTACTTTATGATTTTTGGCACCAGCAAGGACAGTGGCTTCGCCTGAAACGACTTTGCCAGCGCGCATTGCTAGCCCTAAAAATTGGTGGCATTGTTGATTCCACATTTATGATTGCTCCTTTTGAAACGCTTGAGCAATTTCAATTAACTCGTCATAAATTGCTTGCGGCACTTGAACTTCAAATTGGCGTTCAAGTACTTTCCGTTGTTTGGCTTGGGCAATTATCTCTGAGTTTTTTTGTAAATAAGCGCCGCGACCATTCGCTCTTCCCGTCAGGTCAACAGACACGACTCCTTCTTTAGTTCGGACAACACGAATCAATTCACGTTTAGGAAATTGATCACGTGTGACGACGCAACGACGTAATGGTGTTTTGTGTTTCATGCTGTTTCACCTACTTCAAAAATTAAATTAAGCCTTGCTCAGTTGCTTGTGTTTCGTTAATAATATCAATTTTCCAACTTGTTAAGCGGGCTGCTAAACGGGCATTTTGCCCTTGTTTTCCAATTGCTAATGATAATTGCTCGTCTGGCACGACAACAATTGACATGCGCTCTTCATCATCAGCATCAAGAATAACTGCTGTTACTTTGGCTGGACTTAGAGCGTTTGAAATATACACTTCAGGTGTTTCTGACCATTCAATGATGTCGATTTTCTCACCTTTTAATTCTGTGACGATGTTTTGCACACGCATTCCTTGCGGCCCAACACATGCTCCAACAGCATCAATTGTTTCATCACTTGAATGAACAGCAATTTTCGAACGGTCTCCCGCTTCACGAACAACTGATTTTACTTCAACAGTTCCTTCGAAAATTTCTGGCACTTCTAATTCAAATAAACGCTTCAATAAACCTGGGTTTGTTCTTGAAACGCGAATCAATGCGCCTTTTGTTGTGCGATCAATACGACTGATAAACACTTTAACAGTTTCTTCATGACGTAATTTTTCAGCTGGCATTTGATCGAATTTTGGTAAAATCGCTTCAGTTTTTCCAACATTAATATAGATATTGTCACCTTCTAAACGCGTAACTGTTCCAGTTACAATATCTTGATCACGATCGATAAATTCTTTATAAATTAAATCGCGTTCTGCTTCACGAATTTTTTGTAACACAACATTTTTTGCTGTTTGTGCTGCTACTCGCTCAAAATCATTGG
>JBOFSL010000036.1:0-1389 GCA_051651525.1 Culicoidibacterales bacterium
TAACATCATCAATTGACTTACATGTTTTTCCTGGCGCCACAGCTTCAACTCCAGAAACTTGAGCTTTCAAGACAAGCTCATAAATCTCGACCATCTGACTTGAAGCCGGTGTTCCAACTGCAAATGTGCGTGTCATATCTGAAGCATAGCCTTGGTAAAATGCCCCAAAATCAATTGTTACTAATTCACCAGTTTCAATCGTTTTTTCACTCGCACGTCCATGTGGCAACGCCCCACGCCACCCTGAAGCAACAATCGTATCAAATGATGGCCCACTCGCTCCAAGCCGACGCATATACGTTTCCGCTTCTAATGCCAAATCACATTCACGCATTCCTGGTTGCACTGTCTCAAGCACAAATGTATATGTTTGCTCAATAATTTCAACTGCTTTTTTCATGATCACAATTTCATCGGCTTGCTTAATCATCCGAATATCTTCAACGAGGCGTTGGCATGGCATTAATTGCACTGGCCACGTTTTTTCTAACATTTGGTAATAAGCAACACTTAAATGATCAATTTCAACCGCAATTGTTTTGATCCCTTGACTTAAAGCTAATTCGGCAACTGCTTGTGCTAATGTTGAATGGTGCTCAATGACCGTTGAGACTGGACATTGTGCTTTCGCTTGTTGCGTATAACGGAAATCAGTAATAAAATACGCGTCATTTTTCGTAATTAATACTGCTCCAGTTGTTCCCGTAAACCCACTTAAGTAGAGGCGGTTATATTGATTTTCAGTATAATACGCATCATAATTGTGTTTTGTTAAATAATTTTGGATTGCTTCAATTCTGTTTTTCATCGTCTAATTCCCACTTTCAATTAAATAATGTAATGCATCGACATAACTTTGGAAATGCTTGCCATAAAAGCGTGCTGCGGCAACAGTTTCTAAGACTGAATGTTGTCGAAACGCTTCGCGTTTGGTAATGTCACTTAAATGAACTTCAACTACTGGTATCGGGATACTCGCTACTGTATCATGAATGGCGTAACTGTAATGTGTATATGCGGCCGGATTGAAAATCACCGCATCGTATGCTTCAAAAAATGCTTGTTGGAGCCAATCAATCAATACACCTTCGTGGTTGCTTTGCGCAAACGTCAGCGCTACTTGATATGGAGTTGCTGTAACAACGAGTATTTTTTCTAAGTCACTTAAACTTTGCGTTCCGTAAATTTCCGGTTCGCGAATCCCTAGTAAATTTAAATTCGGTCCATTTAAAACTAAAATTTTCACGTCGCTTCTCCTTTGTTGTTGTTGTTTGCATAAAACATTGTATTGTTATCATAGCATAAATCACTTTCTTTCGGCAAAAAAATACTTTCAAATTCAGAAAGAAAATACAAATAAGGGACTGTATCACAATGACTATTTCAAAT
>JBOFSL010000037.1:0-2686 GCA_051651525.1 Culicoidibacterales bacterium
AACATATGTCAACGCGGCCGCGCTTAACATGTTCTGTGCGCCTTTGAGGTCACTCGAAGTCACAATCCCAAATTGGCTCAATTGTTCTAACGCTCGACTTGAGGCGTTAAATTCAACAGGTAATGTAACAACTTGGAACAAGAATCCAGCCCCAAATAAAATTACTCCAATATAAGCAAGTTCAGTAAACCCAAACAATAATCCTAACATAATCAGTCCCCAGCTTGCATTTGTTGAAAAATTAACAACTGGTACAAGTGCTGTTCGGAAGTTTAAAAAGGCGTAAGCATTTGCATCTTGTAACGCATGACCAACTTCATGTGCTGCAACTGAAACGCTAGCAATTGATCGGCCATAAAAAATTTCTTCCGATAAACGTACAACTTTACGTCCTGGATCATAGTGATCACTTAATTTACCTTGAACTGGTACAACTTGTACCTTATCAAGACCATTTGCATCTAAAATTTTACGTGCTGTATCATAGCCCGTTAAACCACCCACTGTTTCCACTTTCGAAAACTTAGCGTAGGCACTGCGTACGCGCATGCTCGCAAATCCGGTAATCACAACCGTAATAATCATAATCATAATATATTCAGGTGAAAAATTATAAAAGTACATTATTCAAAATCCTCACTATTTAAAATTTCATTTGCTTGTGCAAGTTCAATAAAGAATTCGTCAGTTTCATCTAGTGCTAACGCACGTTGAATAACGATTGCTAAATTTTTACGATCGCCTTCCTCACGCAAGAATTTGGCATAATCTGTTAAGAAATCCAAACTATCATTTAAGAAGTACGCTGCTTGTTCAAACTGAAAACGTGCTTGTTCGAATTCTTCTTCGCCGTTATAAGCCAATGCTTTATACCACTCAAGAATTGGATCAAACTCACCCATTGCTTCTAACTCACCAATAATGACAAGTAACTCTGCAAAGCGTTCTTGGGCTAAATAAAGTTCAAGTAAATGTTTTAAAATTGTAAAGGTATTCGGATATTGCATAATTAATTTTTTTAGCAATACTTCTGCGTCAGCTAATTTCCCACTTTTTTTCAATAATAGTGCTTGTTGCAAACGTAATTGATCGGCAAATTCATTATATTTAAGCCCTTGTTCGATTTGGACAAGCGCTTGTGCTTCGTCACCTTCTTGTAATAAGAGTTCAACCAATAAGGTAACTGCTTGTGTATTCCCTTTATTGGCTTGAATTAATGCTTGTAATACTTCTTTCGCCTGTTGTTCACGTTCAATTTGAACAAGTGCTCGTGCATACGCATATTCATCGGCTGGTGTTTGCGTTTGAGCTTGCATGACCTGTTCAAAGTATGGTACTGCCTTTTCGTATTCACTCACTTCATACCAACATGTTGCTAATCGCTGTGGAACATCCACTGCTGCTTGTTCATACGCTTGTGGATTCACTTGTTCAAATGCTGCCAGTGCTTCTTCAAAGAATCCATAGGCAAAGTATGTTTCTCCAATTAATAATTGGACTTCATCATGCTCTAAATACTCAGTTTCTAATTGCGCCAATTTATTTACGGCAACATCATGAAACCCTTGTAATGCGTAAATTTCAGCAAGTAAAATTGTCGCATCAATAAAACCTTGCGTTTTTGGCTCAACTGCATCGAGCAATACAATCGCATCGTCTTCGCGTCCCGCTTCAAAATAAATATCCGCAAGTAAAATGCGAACTTCATCCGTCGGTTCTTTCACTAATGCTTGTTCAAATAACATTTGTGACATATCTAAATATCCGTGTTCGTGTAGGTAACTTCCTACCGTCACTTTTGATTCAACTAATTGGTGCTCATCTTGAGCAAAATCTTGAATTGTTCCCAGTACTTCTGCTGTAAATCCCTCTCGGTTACAACGATCAATTAATTCACTTGCGCGCATAAAATGACTCCTTTAAATTTAGATTTTGTAAATAAAATTAGTCCTAATGATTTTGTAGCTTATGCAATATTTTTTCGAAATCCGGATAAGAAATAGTATACGCTTCACGTTCGTGGATTGTCAACTTTATTTCCAATAATGCTTCCACAATGAGTAACAACATCGCAAGTCGGTGGTCTCCACTGCTTGTATACGTGCCAAGGGCTTTCAATTGACTTGGACCATTGATTTTGAAGCCATCAGTCATTGCTTCTACTTCAGCACCAAGTTGTTGTAATACGCTCGTCGTTTGTGCAATCCGGTCAGTTTCTTTCACCTTAAGCTCTTGAGCGTCAGCAATAATCGTTTGACCGTATGCTTGTGTTGCTGCTAAAGCAATAATCGGAAGTTCATCAATTAATCGTGGGATTATTTCACCACCAATGTGTACTCCTCTCAGTTTGCTCGATTGTACGACAAGCGTCCCACTCGGCTCACCCACACCCTGATAATCAGACAATTCAATGTGCGCCTCCATTTGCGCTAACACATCTAAAATTCCTGTCCGTGTCGGATTTAAACCGACATGTTTCAGTGTTATTTTGCTTCCTGGTATAATACTGGCCGCCACTAACCAAAATGCTGCTGAGGAAATATCACCAGGTACGTGATACACATCGGGGAAGATCCAGTCTGCAACTTTTCCATGAACCGAAACTGTGCGTGCATCGAACACGTCTATCGGATACCCAAGTAAATTTAAAAACCGCTCGGTATGATCGCGTGATTGTTCTGGTTCA
>JBOFSL010000038.1:0-4226 GCA_051651525.1 Culicoidibacterales bacterium
CCAATCCCGAACGGACCAACAGGACCGAGAATTAAAAAGTTAAGGAGTGCCGATAATAGCGCAATAAAAATTGCTGGTGTCAGGCCAACAGTGCTGACAGCAACAAGAACGACAATTTCACTCAAATCGAACTTGAGGAAAGGCACGAGAGGATAGGGAATTGCAATCAGTGATAAAACAACTGCAAGTGCAGCGAAAATACCGATGAATGTAATTTTTTTAGCATGCATGAAAAGAGCCTCCTTGTGTTTAAAAAGTGTGTGCTCCAGGAAAACGAAAAAAACCCCTAATCAATGATCAGGGGCGAATGTGTGCGCGAAAAAACGTTTATCGTAAACGTTCGCTTCTTCTTTCATCCAGACTATACTGTCGGTACTTGAATTTCACAAGTTCAGCAATAAGCTTGCGCTCATCGCTCGCGGACTTTACCGCCGGTCGGGAATTAAACCCTGCCCTGAAGAATATACTTATATAAATAGAATATAGCAAGTGAGTGTGACAATGTCAATTGTTATGACAATTTTTGATGTTCATTGAACGTATAGTAATCTAAATTTAAATTTTCATCACTCCAAACGAGTGGTGCTTCAGTAATTGCTGAAAAGAAAATTTTAAAGAATGATTCACCATCGACACGGATTAGCACAAATAATGGTGCACCAGTTTTCTTTGGGTCAAGATCTAACGTATTTTGTAATAAGACACTTTGAATGGCTTCGCGGCCTTTCCCAATGACTTGTTGATTGAAAGCTTGAAGATCTGTTTCACGAGCGTCTTTTTTTGCTTCAAATTCATAATTTAATTTTGCTTCTCCAATTTGGAAATGAATTTCGATTGCTAGTTGATAGGTATGCATAAAAAATCCCCTTTTTTCTTTTTTTAATCATAGCAAAGGTTAAGCGAATTGAAAAGGATAAAGCGTGAAAAAAATCAAATTCATCAAAGATTCAGTAGAAAAAGTCGAAAAATCAGCCTAAAATGAGAAAGAAAAAATAAAATCTAGGGGGAGTCTATCATGATTTACGGATATTTTCAATCAAAGCATCAACATAAACGTTTAACAATGAGTCTAGAAAATAATTGTGATGCTTGTTTACTGACAACACAAATTTGGCGAATTCTGCAAGCGGGCGACACCGTTGTCTGTGAAGATATTTTCCAATTAATTCATCAAATTGAAGAGATTCCCAGTTTGCTGTTACAGTTTTATCACCAAAAAATCGATTTTTTTTGCTTGAATCAGTCGTGGTTAACAGTAAAACAAACAACACCAATTTATTTAATCAATGATATTATTACCGGGGTTAATCGACTTAATCACTATCGACCGCAAAAAAAACGGCAATACCGTTTAGTGAGAAAATCAATTGTCAAACACACACAGGTTCATGCCAATTTTCATTACCAGTTTATTCTCGAAAGGCTAACGCCAACGTATAATCGATACGCAATGATGGCACCAGTTTTAGCAGAAAATGAAATAACGATTTGCTTGGATGAGTCAGGAAGCTTAGGGATTGATCAAAATCGTTTTTTCGTCTTAGGTGGTTTCATCACCAATCGGCTCCACCGGATTATTAATCGCTATAGTAAGCTTGAGGAACAAGAAAAATTTACGAAGCGACATAAGCGCCAACAAGAATTAAAATCAACACACTTAGCGAAAAATGTACGATACCGGTTTATCGAAACATTGTTGCGAGACGACTTAATTACTCCGGTCTGTCTTTTAGTTGATAAAGCAGATCCTAAGTTTAATGTTGCGAAAAAACGTGAATATTATAATTTTTTGGTCAAAACGCTGATTCAGAAAATTTGTGAGTGTCAGATGATTGAACCTCATGCTCACATTAATTTGCGCATTGACCAACAGTCATTACCAATCGAGTCAGTCAATTCATTAGTTGAATATTTAAATGCTGAATTACGCTATGATGAAAAAGAGCGGTGCAACATTCAGCAAATTAGCGTTGAATACCTTGATTCTGCAAAACATATTGATATTCGCATTGCTGATTTAATTGTTGGCGTAGTGCGCGTGAATGCTGAACATGAACAACGTGAAATTCATTCACCGAGATTAAATCACCGACTTATTCATTTTTATTTGTGATTTTGGTGCGAGCACGATTTTTTTTCAGGTACTGGGTCAAGACCGAAATGCTTGTTGAAAGGATTGCAACGCAAAATTCGCCACGCACCGAGTAAGCTCCCTTTTACACTCCCGTGTGTTTGGATAGCTTCAATTGTATATTGGGAACAAGTTGGATAAAAACGACAATTTGGCGGGGTGTGACTTGAAATTGCTTTTTGATACCAACGAATACTTTTAATTAGCCATGTGTTCATACGTAATCACCTCATTTCTGTAGTGTAAGTAAAAATCAGGTGAATAACAAGAGTGTCACGTTCAAAAATAAATTAAAAAATTATCAAAAACAAGGGAAGCATGCGGAAAAATCGTTATAATAAGGGAACACAACAGAAAAGGAGCAGGCAATGAAAGAAAACAAGGAAATCGATGTGTGCCAATCACTTAGTGAACATCAACAACTCGCATTCGAGCAAACACATGTGTATCAACACCAAGAAGATGTCTTGCAAATTTTTAAAGCGTTTGCGGATGCCAATCGCTTGAAAATTATTTTAGCATTATATGAATACGAGCAATTATGTGTGCAACAAGTCGCAAAGCTTTTAGATGAGAGTGTTGCAACAACTTCACACCATTTACGCGCATTAAAACGGGCCAATTTAGCCGTGAGTCAACGTTCAGGTAAGCACATGCTGTATCGTTTGGCGGATAGTCATGTGTACACAATTGTTGAACAAGCGTATGCGCATGCATTACACGATTGCCAACACGAGCGATGTGAAATCCAAAAAAATGAATAAATTTAAAAAAATCAAGTTTTTGTATGTGAATTTCACCAAAGACTTGGCTTTTTTTTCGGTTGTTGTTACAATTGAAAGGATAATGCATAAAAGCCAAATTAAAAAAGGAGATGAACACCACATGTTAACACCCTCACTTGCTCAAGAAATCGCAGAAAAAATGATGGAAGTTGTTCCATATAACATCAATATTATGGATAAAAATGGTGTGATTCTTGCATCAGGAGATGAAAGCCGTGTTGGTTTTTACCACCCTGCAGCGCATGAAGCCGTAAAAAAATCACAAACAATTGAAGTTGCTGAAGATTATAATCGGATGTATCGTGGATTGAACATGCCCATCGTCTTAGAAAAAGGTGCAATTGGGATAGTTGGAATTAGCGGCAACCCGTCTGAAGTTCGGCCGTTTGGCGAAATCGTTCGTGTGACAGCACAGTTACTCCTTCAGCAAAAGCATACGATGCACCAAGCGGCGATTAAAGAACGCCTAATGGAAACCTTTTTATATGAATGGCTACACGAAGAACGTTATAACCACGATTTTATTGAACGTGGAGAGAAAATTGGGATTGATGTCCGTCAGTCCTATGTTGCTTGTGTGATTGAAACTGCGGATGAATTTAATCCAACAGCAGTAGAACAACTTGCCTTTTTACAAACAAATAAAAATTATTTTATGCAATACAGTGGACAATTAATTGTTGTCTTTGTGAGAGCAACAAAATCATACATGGCAATTATTGATTACTTATGTGAAACGTTTAAAGAAGAGCGAATTTCTATTGGTACACCAATGGAAACGGTTCAACAATCATTCCACCAAGCAATGCAAGCGCTACGTTTTGGAAAAGAGTTACGCCCATTAGAAAAATTCCATACGTATGAAAAAATTTGGTTGATCGATGAATGTTGTCAATTTACGTTAAAACCACATGTTCGAGCAGAACTTGAGATTTTGATAAAATCGGGACGAAATACAGATTTAATCGATACACTTTTAATATATATGGAAAATAATGGTGATGTTAGTAAAGTATCACAAAAACTCCATATTCACCGGAATACCCTCCAATATCGTCTTGATAAAATTCAGGAAGTAACGGGGAAAAAATTTAATAATATTCTTGATTTATTTGAACTTTATATTATTTCATTGGCATACAAACTCCAAAGTGATAAATAATAGAAAGGGGCTGTATCAAAACGAATCAGCCACTAAAAGATTATAAAACACAAAAAAGCGGTCTTGCGACCGCTTTTTCTGTATACTTTGGTTATGGAAAAAAAACTACAAGAAAATTATACGACACTCACAACAAGATATCAACTGA
>JBOFSL010000039.1:0-1386 GCA_051651525.1 Culicoidibacterales bacterium
GAATCGACCACCAAATATGAACTTGATTTTAACCAAATTATGACTGTTGACTTTGATGAACATCATCACTGTTTACAACTCTGTTCGTTATCAACTTTTGAAAACACTTTAATTGAAACAACTGTGTCATTAGTAATTACGAGCTCTGACTTATCAATCGTCACTGAACTGGCAAAAGAACACCTTATTTCAGCCCAAACGCCCCTCTTCAATGAAGCGGGTCAACACGTTGGCTGTATTAATGATTATTTGGATCATGATACTGTGCCTTTTACAATTTTTTCACGTAAGAAAGCCAGAAAACGCTTATTCAATTCAGCATCACTGAGTTGAAAATTATGATGAATACTTTCCATAAATAAAAAAACCACTCAATTTTGAGTGGTTTTTTTACATTCTGACATCTTCATCATTATAAATAACTTTTGAATAGTCACCTAAATCAATCCCTTTTACGCCACGCGGATTGTAATACGCTAACGTCTTCAAGGCATCAAATGCTTGTTCAATATCATTATCTTTGCGTAATATTTGGGCAATCGTCAAAACTTTCATTTCTTGACGATACCCTTGCTTCCCACCGCATCCAAGATAAAATTCAAAACAAAACGGGACTAAATCAATAATTGATAAGGTGCGATAATCAATTTCACGTAAATGGTCATAGTGTTCAGCTGCCATGATCACATCACCTCTTATCCGTTTTCTTTGGTTTTTTTAGCGAACGAAAAATTATTCCCGTGACGGTCGTACTTGTTAACATCACAATTGCTGTTAAAATTGCGGCGAGTAGTGTCCAAACAAATAATTCTGTTTGTGTGAGCATCTCATCGTCCCCTCTCAATTGAGTTAATTTTATTCACTGTCTTTTTGCTCTTCAACACTCGTTGACGTTGCCACTATTGTCTCTTTTTTGACAATTACGAGCTCGGCATCAATAACTATTTCAGGCTCGATTGATTGTTCAGGTGTCGCCTCAGGTGTTACTTCTGGTTTCACTTCTGGTTCTGTTGCTTTTGGTGGTTGTGCCATTGTTTTGATTTTATCAAACAAACGATTCCCTTTATCTTGTAATTGTTGCGACACTTCACGTAAGTCAACATCATTCAAGTGCTCACTTGCTCGACCAAGTTGTTCTGCCACAAAATCTTTTGCCTGGTTTGCTGTTTGTACTGCTTGTTCTTGCATTTTTGCAGTTTTATCTTCCGTTTTCGCTTCAAATTGCATTTTCAAATCATTTACTTGTGCTTCAAAATTTGTTGCTTGTTGCGCAAGTTGCTCATCTAAGTTACTAATTTTCGCATTTGCTGAATTTAGCTTTGTTTCTAAGTCAGTAATTTTTTGTTCAAGTTCAGTCGTATATGTTGAGATTTTATCATTTATATT
>JBOFSL010000040.1:0-7569 GCA_051651525.1 Culicoidibacterales bacterium
TTGGGAGACTCAAAACATTCCCACCAAAATTCTCATTAGTAGCAGAAGCAGTTCCAGAAAGTAAAGCCTATGTCGAATCAGTCGTAAATACGTTGGAAGCCGATACTGCTTGGAATAAAAAATTTATTGATATTCTCTATTCTCACTTTTTCAGCCTTGAAATTCCGAAAGTATTAGCTCATATCGATAATTCAACCGTACATTTTGAAAAAATAGCTGAAAATACAAATATTGCTCAAGATTTTATATGTGAAATTGGAAAAACGGAGGAATAGTAGATGGTACAAACAGCGCGTGAATCGCTCAAAATCACCCTTGGATTAGCCCTAGTAGTCGTTATTTTCACAAAATTTGATCGTAACATGCTCACTTTTGTACTCCTTTTTGTACTTATGGAATTAGTCTACTTAGGTTTAACAGCAATCATTGCACGTGTCAAAGATCGTAAGCTCAAGCGTCAATAACTTATATTATTGTCATAAACGCTGTTTCAATCGCCCTCGCCGGCTTTTGGAACAGCGTTTTTTTGATTTCCGCACTTTCGCTACTACCTTTCGCCTTTCATCGTCTTTTTTGAGCCGTGATTTTGGATAAATCACTATTAATTAATCTATTTACTTCTAATTAATTTTAAAATACTTTTTATGATATATTGATTTTTTTATTATTAATCTCTATTTTTGGATAAAAGCCTAAAAATACAGGAATATTAGTGGTATTTTCGCTACTTTATTGGTTTAAATGCCAAAAAAGAAATAACTTTCATTTGTCAAACTATTTTTAAATTAAATACGCATTGTTCAAAAACACAAAATAAATATAGATTTTTTATATATTCGAACAATTGAAATTTTCATTCAAAAAAATCTGATAAATATTCTAGTTTACATAATATACATTATCGGAAGTAACAAAAAAACCAGCCTCAAATTTGAGAACTGGTTGGAATCAAGTCGATTCAAGTAAATATACGGTTTTTGGGCTACTCCTTGCACCACCGTAGTTCGGTGATTCAAGTTGGTGAGTTCTTGCAATAAGTATACCAAAAAAGCGGACGTAATGCAACTGCAACAATTTGATCAAAGACGTTGGACTATCGTTCAAAACTTTTTTCAAGAAACACTTAAAATTTTGCATATGAAAAATGAAATCGCAGCAAAGTTATTGTATTTATCAAGAATTAACTTATACTATAGATACATGTAATTGAGAATGGAGGTTTAAGTATGACTGTAGCAGATGTAAAAACTAAAATTATTACGCTCGCACATTTCCACCGTGAAACTGATGCTGATCCTGAAGTCATTCATCGTAAAGACGAAGCTCGCACACTTGCGCGTTTACAAGACGATGAAGTTTGGTTCCATATTGTTGAACTTGAGACAATCACCGGTGTCGATTTTGATCGCCGTGATGCCGTTCATTTATATCGAACAGCGTATAATGGTGATTAAGTGATTCACGCTCCATTCAATTTGGAGCGTTTTTTGATACAACTCCCCTATTCCACTCTTGAAAGGTTTCCATATGAAAAAAACAACAAAAAATGTCATTTCAGTCTTAACGACAACAACAATCTTTGCTGGTGTTGCAGCTGCAAGTTATTCAATTGCCTATAAACTCACACATCCAAAACGGAGCCCGATTTCCGCTAGCCCAGATTACGCCAAACTTATGTATGAAGATATCCTTGTGACAACTGCTGATCAGTTAATCATTCGTGGTTGGTTTTTACCAGCTCAAGTTGGTAGTGAAATTATTGAAAGTCAGCAAACAATTATTTTTGCCCACCACTATGGTGGTTCCAGAAGTAGCGATGAACTTGGTTCCCTCGCCTTTTTTGCCAAGTTTTTAGAAAGAGGATATAACGTGATTGCCTTTGATTTCCGGAACTCTGGTTTATCAGATGGTGATAAGACGACGATGGGTGTTGACGAGCAAGCCGATTTGCAAACCATTATTGATTGGTGTAATTTGAAAATTCCCAACGGAAAACTCGTACTTTGGGGCTTTTCAATGGGTGCTGCAGTCTCATTGAACCTTGGTTGGCAAATTGACAATGTTGTTGGCGTAATTGCTGATAGTAGTTTTACGGATTTAGAAACGTACTGCATCGAAGCATTTGAAGCATGGGTGCCGATGACACCGACTGTGTTTAGCTATCCTGTTTTTGTGATTTCACGCTATGTTTTCGGGATTGAAACCGCGAAAATGAGTCCAGTTAAAGCGATTGAGCACTATCGCAAGCCCGTTTTACTGATTCATTCGCACAAAGATGCGCTTATTCCGGTCAAACATGCAACCGATTTGTACATTGCCGCAGATCCAAACTACTGTGAGCTCTGTATTTTACCAAGTAACGACCATGCGCTTTCGTATTTTACGAACAAAACGATGTATTTAGCTAAAGTATTTGAATTATTAGCGAAAAGTTTTACGAATGACTAAAATTGATACAAAAAAAATCACAATTCTTCACGTAAGTTGAGAGTTGTGATTTTTTTATTGGTCATTATTTGATAAATAATTGGCTACTTTCGCGATGGCGCAATTGATTTGTTTCGGCATGTTCAAGACCGAAAACTAAACTATGTGCTGGTCCATTCGTTAAAGTCCGAGTTTTAAAGTCAGTTCCGCCAAATAACACATTTTGCGTCGCGTACTGTAAACGAGTGTGCGTGTCAAAGATAGTGACATCAATAATTTTCGCTTTTTTAATTGCTTCAGCACTAATCAGTGCACCAGTAAAGGGAATGAGTTCGGGCGCTTTCATCAACGCATTTTGGGCTTTGAGTTCACCGAGATCAACACTGAGTAAGTTATGCTGGGCGCTAAACGTATCAATTTGGAAAAATTCAATTTGCTGACAATTGAAAACAGCGAGTGGTTGATTCGTTGTCGTAATTTGGACTGAATCAAACACTAAGTTTTGCCATTGTAAGTTAGTAATTTGACTAAAATTGAAATAGCGTGGTAAATACGCTGCTTTTTTCGTAAAGAACTGTGAATCTCGTAAATACACGAGCTGATTCCCTTTGAATTCCAACGGTTTCGTAAATTGCGTTAAATCAAAGCTAGCATGATCAATTTCGACAATTGTGCTCGTAATCATTGTTTGGTACGCTGTTGGAAACGGCGTCAAAATTGGTGCGGTAAACTTAAAGTAGCGTTCATTCGCAACTAAGACGCCCGTCACAAATGTTTGAGTATAATATAAGAAGTAATCAAGAATCGGATTTAATTGCTCAAACGCTTGTTGAAATAACGTGCCATTTTGCAATAAAATAATTTTGCTGAGCGTTGTCATTTGCGCTAAGCCATCTTGATCAAATCCGAGTAAATTCGCAAGTTCAGCTAAATAATGGAGCGTTTGGACTGCTGGCTGACCGTGGCAACTACTGAGAATTAAGGCATCGACGATAAAATTGTAGCGTAATGGACTTTCAATCAAGTTTGGGAAAAACTCATCGTAGATGTATTCATCAAGGTCTGATGCCGTTTTTAAGACACCTGTCACTGTCCCCTCGGCACGAACTGCTTGGTGCAAACGACTAAAGAAAATTAAGTTGGTCGTGAAATCATGTTGCATATAGTTGAAAACGGATGCTAATACGGTCAAATACAGTTGTTTTGTTGCATCATCAGCACGAACGAGCGGATGGTTTTTATATGTAAATTGCCCTGCTTGGCGGGTAATGCTCTCAAAATCATAATCGACAAATGAACTTGGTGCCGGTTGTGACTCTTCAAGTGCCGCTTGGATCGTTTGAATTTGTTCAAGGACGGTTGTCAGTTCTTGTTGCAAGTTAAGTTGATTCATGGTTTGTATTTCCTTCCAACTGAATTAAAGTGTGCGTAAACGCTAGGTTATGTGGTAAATCCCAATACGTCGTTAAATAGTCAGCTAAATGTTCACGCATCATTGGTGTACTCGGCAATGGTTTGGCCGCTATGAGTAACAATTTTTCAAAGGGGTGATTATGATAGCCGAGACTGTCAACCTTGACCCGCTGTTGGTATACCTGAAAACTAGTTTCCATTCCCGATTGGGCTTGGCTTTGTGGTAACTGTTCAAAGTGAGCCAACGCTGGCAACTCAGCGAGTAAGCGTCGGAAGCGTTGATGGAACGTTTGCCATAATGCTAATTCTTCTTGATAAACTTTTAACTGCTGTTGATGCTTCGTCATCCGCAGCGGTTCACTTGCATGTTTTGCTAGCTGTTTATGTTCAAGGCTTAACAATAATTCTAAAGAGTGTTCGTAACTCAAGAATAACGTATCCATCTCCTGTAACAATTGGTGATTACTTGACATGAACGTCTGTTGTTGTAATGCCGTCAGCCAATTGTCGGTTGGTAGCACACTCATATGGCGTGGTAATGCTTCATCAAATTGCCTTGAACTCAAATTCACGAGGTAATGATGGCCCTGTTGGCGTTGTTGAATAAATTGCCAACAAACATCCCAGTTGTCATCGGTAATAAATGAAAGTGAGTAATCAGTTTCAACGAGCAGTTCATCTTGTTTTGGTAATAAAAAACTACATTGATTCGTTTGCAACATTGGCGTTTGAATCAAGATATGCTGGAGTAAATGCGAAAATTCGACGGGCAGTTCAGCCAATTCTTCAAAAGAAAATGTTTGTGGTGATTGAAATAAATTCAAAGCTTCGACACTTTCATTGCCACAATGGACAAATAATGGAATGGGCAATTCATACCAATCTAATTGAAGTGCTTGTAAAAAGTGTTGGCTCTCTCCACGAACAGTTAAAATGCTTGTGTCCGCCAGCTGCGGATACAAGATAAAGGCTAATAACTGACGATAGCGATTTTGTAAATCTAAGACTGCTTTTTTCGCTTGCGGCCGAGCATGATATTCGGCGATTTCAGGTAATTGTTGCCAAAAGAGGCTATGTAAATCAGCAAGTTGTGCTGTTTGAGTTGTTGAATGATAAGGATCAACAAGCTTGTGAAAAAGGCCTTGTGAAGCGTTCATAAGTACTGCCACTCCTTTCGATATTCTTTTATTTTATCATTAAAAATCATTGATTCATAGTGCCCTATTAATTATTTAACGTTTTTATTGGGTGAATTACACAAAAATATTTGTTTAAAGCGAGAAAACAAAAAATTGGTAGGTATTCCTCATCTTTTTTGCTATAATAGATAAAAGTTTTGACAGATTGGAACTTAAAATTATCTTATCGAGGTGAATTCATGAAAAACACACAAACATCTAGTTTGAAAAAGACGATTAGTTTATGGGGCGCAATGAGTTTAGTCATTGGTGCCGTAATTGGAAGTGGAATTTATTCTGTTCCTGCTTCAGTCCTTGCCAATACAGGAACACCAACGAATGCATTATTTGCTTGGGTCATTGGTGGAATTATTACAATTTTCAGTGCGTTAACCGTTGCTGAAATCGCGAGTATCTTCCCTGAAAATGGTGGGATTGTCACGTATATGCGTGAAGCATATGGAAAAGTGGCGAGCTCATTAACAACTTGGGTCTTTGCGATTATTTATTATCCAGCCGTATTAGCCGTACTTTCAATTGTCGCTGGTGATTATACGCGAGCAATTTTTGATTGGCCAAGTGAAATCAATGGCTTCCCTGTCAATCTCCTCATTGGGATGACAGTACTTATATGTATCTTACTGATCAATATTCTCAGTACGAAAATGAGTAGCCGTTTCCAAATTCTCGCATCATTCGCGAAATTATTACCAATTATTATTTTATCAATTGCCGGAATCTTCTTTGCTTTCCAAAATGATACGGCGGTTAACTTTAGTCAAATTGCGACAACATCGCAACCACTGACAGTCGCAACCTTTGGAGCTGCGATTGCATCAACACTCTTCGCGTATGAAGGTTGGATTGGTGTTGGGGCGATTGCCGGTGAAATGAAAAATGCCCAACGTGATTTGATGCGTTCAATTGTGATCGGAGTTGCGATTGTTATTGGCGCCTACATTTTGATGAACGTAACCTATTTCTTGGTGATGACACCAGATCAAATTTTGGCATCTGGAGCATTAGGAAGCGATGTTGCAACCTTATTACTTGGGACAACTGGTTCACGTTTAGTGACTCTTGCGATTGCGATTTCATTATACGGAAGTTTAAATGCTTATTCGATGATTGCGAGTCGCTTCTTCTTCCAAGCAGCAAAAGATCGTGAGATTCCATTTAGTCGTGCTCTTGATGTCTTGAATCCAAAAACGTCAACACCAGTTCGTGCCTTAGTTGTCGTTATCGGATTATCATTCATCTTCTTGTTCTCAAATAGCTTTAATTTCTTACTTGATATTATCGTAACTGCGAGTTGGGTGATTTATGCCGCGATTATCTTTGCGGTTTTCCGTTTCCGAAAAACGCATGCTCATGTTGAGCGGACATTCAAGGTACCATTCTATCCGGTATTACCACTATTGGCATTTGTTGCAGCCATTTATGTCATTCTTTCGAAATTTATTCCATCAATTTTAAGCTTAGGATCAGCTACACCTGACTTCTCAGCCATTATTACCTTTATTATCTTCGCAATTGGATTGATTATTTATCTACCCGTTTCGCGTCATTATAAACGTTAATCCAAAGCAAAAGCTCGTTCAAGCGTGAACGAGCTTTTTTTGTTTATTCGGTTTTGACTTTCGTATAAATTTGGCGCGCGATAATCTCCGTATCTTCACTCGAATTTAGTTCTTGATCCAAAAATTCAAGGTAATCACCAGGCGATAACACCCCACCAATATGAGGGTCTTTAATGCCTAAACGTTTCAAAAATTGTTCAGTCATCCGGACACAGTTACTATTTAACGCAAAATAGTATTTATAGCGGAAATTTTTGAACTTATAAAAGGTTGCTCCCGTCAGTTTGTATAATAATGAAGCAGCATCAGTTGCTTCCAAATCGGTTTTAGCTGGAGGGAACCAGTCAGTTGTATTCGCAAATAATTCAATTAACGCTGGTTGAATTTGGTTCATCTGCGCTTGCGTCAAGTTAATCGTGTAACCAATTAACACTTTATTTTCTTGCTCAATCGCATACTTAATATATTTTGCTTTCGTCGTGACTGCCAATACCCCTTCACAAATTAAGCCCCCAAATTTATGACTTGAACCATCATATGTCCCATACGACAAGACCATATCACCAATTGCAAAATCAGTATGGCCCATCATGAACGGATCATTTTCCCAACTATGGATAAAAACTTCAATTTGTACTGTTGATTTTTCAATTACTTTCGAGTCTTTTTGTTTTTCCAAATATTTTTGGAAATTGACACCTTCTTTTTCCGCACTCCGATAACGATTCATCACTTGGCGTGGGAAGAGCGCAGCTTTCAACGTTTCCGCACGTACGAAGAAGTACCCACCTTTGACCCGGTGCTTCGTTTGCGAAACAGTTTGGCCTTTAAAGAGAGTATCGAGCAGATTACTGAACCCTTGAAAAATTAATCCCGCTCCAACGAGGAATAAGAACAGTTGTGTACTCATTTGGCTCGAGAAAATAAATAATCCGACAAAGATAAATGAAGTGAGCGCTGAAGCAAGCATT
>JBOFSL010000041.1:0-3616 GCA_051651525.1 Culicoidibacterales bacterium
AATCAATAAAACTGTTCCAACGACTACATCAATCGCTCGTTTCCCAATTTTTTGATACCACATTTTTAAATTTCGTTGAAATCGTTGTTTTACTCCGTTCGCTGATTTCACGCTCCCACCTCGTTTATTATTTTATTTCAATTACATGATCAATAAACTGCAAGCGATTTTCAAG
Organism: Culicoidibacterales bacterium; assembly: GCA_051651525.1. Taxonomy (GTDB): domain Bacteria; phylum Bacillota_I; class Bacilli_A; order Culicoidibacterales; family ZOR0006; genus ZOR0006. The sequence continues at coordinate 176 of JBOFSL010000041.1, forward strand.
CGGTAATATTATTTTTTCCCCAGCCGGTGCTGTTGGATTACCGACTACCATTTCGGTAATTAATTTCCATGATGCTGGTGCTTGCCAATGTGTTTGAACCATTTCATCAATGAGTGGATTATAATGTTGAATTGATACCCCTAAACCTTTTGCTTCAAATCCAATCCATAACGCGTATTGTAACATCGCATTCGATTGGTGTGACCAATCTCGATATTTTTGAGCATACAGAGGGTACTGTAATTCAAGTTTTTCAACAATTTCATAATCTTCAAAAAATAAAATTGTTGCATATGCTGCTCGAAACTTTTCAATTTTTTTTGCGGTTTTCTTAAATTTTTCGGGCGGAACTACTTTTGCCAATTGCTCTTCTACTTTGTCCCAGTGTTGTTGATGGGCTTGTTTGCTCAAGACAATTAACCGCGTTGCTTGTGAATTCATTGCACTTGGTGCATTCTTCAAAGCTTGTGTAATCAATTCCTGAAATTCTTTTTCAGACATCGTAATTTTATTATCTAATTCATATAAGCTTCTTCGTTTTGAAATTGCCATTTCTACTGTAAAATTTTCTTGATTGAACTTCACTCTGATAGCTCCCCTTTTTTATTATTGTTAGTTTTATTTCTATCATATAATAAATAATTTTGTGTTTTGATATTTGCATACTGACTTTCTTTCATAAGTGGTAAATTTTTCAAAATCCATTCAGCTTCTGAACTATTTTGGTGCAACTGGTGATTTTGTTGCCATTTTGGAAAATATGTTTCAAAAAAAACCATCACGGCCTTGAAATTTTCACTTCTAATCTGTTCAGTAGCCCCAATATTTCGAACTAAAATATCACCCATAATTGTATGGATACATTGATATTCGTAGGCTGCCAATTTTTGAAGTTCATTCTTATTTAGGTAATAATCACATATCCGCTTTTGCATCACTATAAAATCTTGTAGCCGCTCATATCTCGTCCGCTTAGTGATTGCTTCTTCGCGAGTCACTTCATAATAATACAAGTACTCTGGTAAAAAACGAACTGATTGTGCCTCTTCAATTGCGATTGGGATAATTCCTGTATCTTCATAGTAGTACCCTTCAGGAAAACTAAACTGGTGGTTGATCCAGAATTGGCGAGAAATAATTTTATCACATGCACTAATATCAGTAATATCAAGTTGTGCACCCGTATTTTTAGGATACTTCCGTAATTCTTGATATTTTTTTGGCCAAACTTCATAGTTAAAACCAAAAATTTCAACTCCTGGTGTTTTATTCATTTCCGTTATTAAGTAGTCAATGGCATTGCTATCGATAAAATCATCACTATCGATACACCAGAAATATCTGCCTTTTGCTAACTCAATTCCTCGATTTCTAGCCGCACCTAAACCTTGATTTTGTTGTGAAATACTGACATAACGCTGGTTCTTGTCTTGCTTGTCTATCCATGCTTGTAAAATTATGTCGCTTTGATCAGTTGACCCATCATTAATGAAAATCACTTCAAACTCTCGATTTGTTTGATTCGTAATCATTGCTAAACACCTTGGTAAATATTGACTTACATTGTAAATTGGAATAATTAAGCTAATCTCAACCATGATTCCTACCCCTTTTCCTTAAAAAACTTTGTATCAGCTTACGCTTTTTTGCTGATAATTACAACTTAAACTCTGATTTAATTTGTGTCAAAGTGACAAAAAAGGTATACTTATTATAGATTTGTGAGGGCTCAATTTATGGAATTTTTTATTATTTTTATTTTTATATTTTTTATTTGCCTCTTTTTTTATTCAATTCAACACTTGCAAAAAGCTTGGTACTACTGGTTAACTTTTGGGTTTTTACCGATGGGATTACACATTAGAAAAGGTACAAACATTCACAGTTGGCGCGTTCCCATCTTAGGCCCACTGCTCAATTACGCTACCGCTTGCTGTGTTAATTTGATTGATAGCTGGCTTTGGCTTTGGCTTTGGCTTCCGGGAATGAAAAAGTTTACTTTATCGGTTTATCGTAGTCCCGATACACTCGAACGCTACTTAGGATTTCTTTTTGGAGGAATAAACGGCCATCGTAACTTCATTAGCCACTCCGTTTTTAATCCTGTATTTTTGCTGATTGTCTGGTTTTTCGGAAAAATGATAGCACTATCTCCTATTCGACTTCTTCAAATACCGCTTCAGCTTATTGGAACTACCCTTTGCCTAAGCTTTATGGCCCACTTGTTAGCGGATACTTTACCAAAAGCATGGTTAGGTAAAGCACTCATTAAAGTATTTTTCCTTTTCCATTTCACAACTTTATCGATAAAAAATTCGAAATTATGGTTGCACTTGAATGTTATTTTTTGCTTTTTTTGGTTTACTTTCAACTTTCAATTATGGCCATTAACTGAATTTTTCTACTAAAAAAGCCTTATGAGGCGATGCTGTTCCATAAGGCTTTATTTTCGAATTGATTGACTAATTGTAATTTTGTATTGTTCTTCTTGTTTTTGCACAAGAATTTGAATCTTTCCACTTGAGTTAGGTTCAATATAACCATGAACAATGAGATCTTTTTCTTCACCTATCGAATTTTGATACTGTAATCGCAAATGTGTTGCTTTTTTTGCTTTAAAATTCCACTCAAATATTTCATCTTGTGCCAATGTTCTTGTTTCACTCGTTTTTTCCAAAACACCAACTTCTAATCTAACAGATTCTAGATTTTCTTGAGTTTTATTTACAACCTCTACTTCAATTATTTCTTGATTTTTCTGTTTGAAAATCAAGCCGCTAAGTAGCATATAACTTATGCATATGAGACCAATTGTAATTTTTATCATCTACTTCACCTCTTCATCTACAATATTTATTTTAGCACTAGCAAAAGGATAGACGCTTGTGTTAACAGGTTACGCAATTTTTTCATTTGTTTCATTGACCAATAGTAATTCTTTTAGTTGATAAAACTGGTGAAATTGAAATATGTTCACAGAGTCTCGTATCATTTATATTGTAATATTTTATTTCTTGACTGTAAAAATAACAATAGCAAATCAGTTTATCATCTGCTAGCGTATACGTTGTATTTACATATACTGAAATCAAAAGTGAAATTCCTGCCAAGGTTAGGAGAAATAATACTTTGTATTGAACAAGTAAGACTATTCCTCCTAAAATAACATGTATCCACCAATCAATTTTGAATAATTTTTTATTGTTATCCATCATTCTTATTTAATCATATGTGAAATGATCATTATGCTCAAGTGTTTAGTAAGCTTTTTCTACTAGAACACAAAAAAAGACGGTACCGCGATGGTAACGTCAAAATGGTTAAAAAAAAAAGCCTAGCGACTTCCTATTCTCGCAGGGAAAACCCAACTACATTCGGCAATAAAGAGCTTAACTTCTGTGTTCGGCATGGGTACAGGTGTGTCCTCTTCTTCATCATCAC
>JBOFSL010000042.1:0-3607 GCA_051651525.1 Culicoidibacterales bacterium
ACAAAATATTATTGCCCAACGACTCAAAGAAGGAGCTGAGTATTTTGATGAGCAACAGCAACAACAACATGGGATTGCCTACAAAAATATGAAGGAAGCTTTTGACGCCTTACATAGTGATGCAAAAGGTACACGGAAACGAACAACGAAAGAAGGATTTTTACGAACGATTCTTATGTTTTTGCAAGAACAAGGATTGATTGATTATGTTGAGCTGGATGAAATGATTGTAACAACGAAAAAACTTGATCAATTCATGGATTTTCATATTTTAAATCAAAACAATTTTCAACGTGTACAAAAAATTATCAAGGAGGCTACTCATGAGTCGCATTAACCGTATTCGGATTGTCAATTTAAATTATAATAACCATGCTATTCGTATTGATGATGAGTTATTTGAACTCGCAAATGAAAATACATTACTTTCCTTGCGAAATGGTGGTGGTAAGTCAGTATTAATACAAATGTTGACTGCGCCTTTCGTACATAAACGATATCGTGATACGATTGATCGTCCTTTTTCAAGTTATTTTACAACGAATAAGCCAACATTTATCTTAGTTGAATGGGCACTTGATCATAATGCTGGTTATGTGCTTACCGGAATGATGGTTCGCCAAAGCCAAGAAAAAACAGAAGATGAACAAACAGATTTAGAGCTCATTCAGTTTATTCATGAATATAAAGAAAGTAACGACTATGATATTGAGCATTTGCCAATTATCGAAAAAGCAGCAACCAAAAAAACACTGACGGGGTTTCATGCCTGTAAGATTTTATTTGAACGTTGCAAGCAAGATCGAACATTGAAATTTGATTATTACGATATGAATCAACAACCACGGAGTAAAGCCTATTTCCAAAAACTAGAAGAATATCAAATTTACGCAAAAGAGTGGGAAACCATCATTAAAAAAATCAATGTCAAAGAATCAGGATTGTCTGACCTATTTAAAGAAGCGAAAGATGAGAAAGGTCTCGTTGAAAAGTGGTTTTTAGATACAATTGAAACCAAACTGAATAAAGATCACAACCAAGTTCAAGGATTTGAAGAAATTGTGCGGAAATATGTCGAACAATATAAAGCAAACCAACAAAAATTTCAAGACCGGGATGGTATTTTCGAGTTTCGCGTGCTACTTGCCCCTTTAATTGAGCAAATCAAACAGTTGGCAAATATTGAAACCCAAATCGCCGAATATGAAGGAGAGCTCCAAAATCTCTATAGACTGCAAACAGATCTAGTGGCTGAATTTGAACGAAAACAAACACAATTAAACCAAGAAAAAACAGCGTTAGATGCAAAGAAATATCAATTAACCTATGAGCAACAATCTATGGCACTTCATGAGCTGCACGATCAAATACGTGAATTGACACAATCGGCTGCAGGAGCACAGCACCAACTCACCTATTTGAACCAAAAACGTGAGGAAAACCAACGGCAACTAGCAATTTATATTGCTGCAAGACTCCACGATACATACCAATTGGCTTCTGCTGATGTTCAAAGACTTGAGCACGAACGAGTGATTGCACAGCAAGAAAATAGTGAACTCTTGCCAATTCAAGAAAATCTCGGATATAATTTAGCGCACCTCTATGAATTACAAATGCAAAGAGAAGAGCAAGTTCAAAAAGATATTTTACAGAAAATTCATCTAAACAAACAAGAACAACAAACAAGTGAAGTAGTAATTGCTAAAATTGAATCACAGCAACGAAATGATTTGGGTCAACAAGGGTATCTGCTAAGTGAGATCAAACAATTTGATCAGGCAGAGCAGCGATTTAATTATGAATATCAGGAACAGCTCCAGCGAAACTTGGAAAGAATGTATGAACCACTGAGTTTAGAAGTATTGAATGAGCAGATTATAAATCAGCGTGAAGATCAAGAAAAAAGACTCAAACAGTATTATGAATCCCAAGAAACGCTTAACTTGCAAAGACATGAACAAGGACGTTTATTAGATGATATCAATCAACTTGCTGGTGAATTAAAAGTCAAAAAAGAAAATTTCAGCAATCATCGTCAAAAATTGGAAGCTGAACGTGAAATACGTTTACCGTTATTGAATTATATTAGCTTTGATTCACAACAAATATTGGAAAAAAAGGCAATTTTGCAAGCATTTGAACAGAAGCGTCAACACATAAATTCCCGTCTGCAAGAAGAGAAACGAACATACGATCAAGTTGCAACACTCTATGAAAAATTAGCTTCAGGAACAGTTATTGAAATTCCTGAACAAATTGAGCAAGCATTTCAAGATATTGGCATTCAACCGATTTTAGGAATGACTTGGTTAAAACGAAGTGGTCAGACAACTGCAGAGAAGCAACACCTTGTTCAACAACAACCATTTTTGCCGTATAGTATTATTTTGACACAAGCAGATTTCTTGAAACTACAGCAGAGTCAACTTGATGTGTTTACAACGTTCCCAATCCCTGTTATTATTCGCGAGCAATTGGGAATAGTGAATATTTCCAAGAACGGCGTATATACCCAGACTGGAGATATGCAGTTTTACGTTTTGTTTAATAAGCAATTATTAGATGAAACAGAGCTTAAAACAATACTCCAAGCTAAAGAAATGGAGCAAGAAGACATTCGTAGAAGAATCAGTCAACTCCAGAAAGATTGCGATTTCTATGATGAAAAAATTGCACTGATTACTTACCAAGAATTAACAGCTGAATCGTACCAGCAAGCAATTACTGATGAAGTGCAAATACTTGCAGAAACAAAGAAAAATGAAGAACACTTATTAGCACTGCAAACACAAAAAGATGACGTTATTGCCAAACAAGTAGAGGTGCAAACGCAGCTTGTGATATGGAACGAATTATGCCATAAGCTCAAAAATAAACAAGAAGCATTCAACCAGTTTTGCGAGCGTTATAAATTATATGTTCATTCACTAGAAAAATACCAAGGTATTACGAAGGACATTGAAGCTCGAGAGCAGCAACAAAAGCATGCTCGTTTGCAGTATGAACAATTGCAAGATACATATGAAATACTGAAAGATGAAGTACGATCATTACAAGAAAAAATTACAAAAACCAAAAAGCACTATCAAAAATTTAGTCATTACCGTCAAGGTAGTTATATTCAAAAAGATATCGAGGACTTATTAGCGGAATATGAAGCAATTAGTAATAAAACTAGCAACACGTTGGCAAGGAGCGAAGCCGATCTAATGAGTTCAAAAGCACGATTTAGTCGTGCTGAAGCCGAATTGATGGCACATACGCAGCAATCAAAACTAGCGGATAATGAATATAAAATGGTCACGCCTAACTTAGCACGTGAAGTCGAAATTCGTCATGAAGCTGATATCATTGAAGAAAAAATTAGACAAGAAGATATGCTGTTGACTACGATTAAAAATGAAAAAATTCGTGTCGAAACACAGGTTCAATCTGGGATGGAAAGATTAGAACGCGAGCTCGATCAGAGAATCGTATTGCCAAAAACAGAAATCATCAATCGAAACTTCCCAGAACTTTTTGCTCAGTTGATGAGAGAACAGCAGGAAGTCAATCAAAACCTTGTACTGAATACAGAGAAAATTGAGATGCTCAAACGTGAAGT
>JBOFSL010000043.1:0-1097 GCA_051651525.1 Culicoidibacterales bacterium
TTGTGACACCAAAATCACTTGTTTATAACTGGCAAGTTGAATTTGCGAAGTTTGCACCAACGATGCGGGTATTACTTGTTTCAGGCAGCGCGTTTGAACGGCGCGAGCAAATTGCGATGATTGCCGACTATGATGTTGTGATTACCTCCTATGATGCGATTCGTCGTGACCATCAGCAGTATGCAACGATAGGATTCCATCATGTTGTCCTAGATGAAGCCCATATTGTCAAAAATGCATTAACTCAAGGAGCAAAAAGTGTGAAAATGCTCACTAGTCGTTGCCGTTTAGCTTTAACCGGAACGCCGATTGAAAATTCGCTCGCCGATTTGTGGTCGTTGTTTGATTTTGTCTTACCAAGTTATTTAGGAACCTATCCAGATTTTAAAAAACAATACGAACGACCAATTACGAAACAACACGATCAGGGGTTACAACAAAAATTGCATCAGCGGACGAGACCGTTTATCTTACGTCGCCTTAAACGCGACGTGTTAACCGAACTCCCCAAGAAACTAGAAACAACGCTCTACTGCCAATTAGAAGGTGAGCAACGTAAACTCTATGAATATACATTGTTGCAAGCAAATCAAAAACTGCAAGCTGAAGTTGCAATCAAGGGCGAACAAGGCGCACGGGTGTTAATGTGGACCTTACTGCTACGCTTGCGGCAAATTTGTTGCCATCCAGGTTTGTATGTAGAAAACTATCATGATACGAGTGCAAAACTGCAACTTTGTCTTGAACTTGTCAAAGAAAGTTTAGAGGGTAAGCACCAAGTCCTGATTTTCTCGCAGTTTACGAGTATGCTCGATGTGATTGCGCAAGCACTCCAAGTGCAAGGAATTCCGTATTTTTTATTGACTGGGAAAACGCCAGCCAGCCAACGAGTCGATTTAGCGGAACGCTTCAATCAGGGGGAAGTGCCGATTTTCTTAATCTCACTTAAGGCTGGAGGAACGGGCTTGAACTTAACTGGTGCTGACGTCGTCATTCACTACGATCCGTGGTGGAATTTGAGTGCCGAAAATCAAGCGACCGATCGTGCCCACCGGATGGGGCAAACGAATGTTGTCCAAGTGTATCAACTGTTAGCG
>JBOFSL010000044.1:0-2240 GCA_051651525.1 Culicoidibacterales bacterium
ATCACTATCAAATGTATAGCGAAACTCAAAGAAGAGTATAACAACAACCAGGAACATGACAACTGATATGTGCAGCATTTGTCCACTTTGGAGATATACATAATAGATTATTGCATTTATGAAAGCTATTAGCCATATCGCCTGGGTTTTTACTGGCTTAGTAAAGACTTTGCCAGCATACCAAAATATTGTGATGCTACAAAAAAACATACCTACAGTTGCTATAAGTTCGATCAATTATCTCGCCTCTTTCTATGGCTTTCTTTTTCTTTAATCATTTCCGAGTCAGCTTCAGAGATAATATATTCGTGTCCGCGCGCAGCTCGTTCCTGCGTCACTAAAATGGCACCGCTACTAGCTGATACTGAATAGCGGGTTTCCTTTTCACTTTTGACTTGCATATTGTTCACCAATCGTTCTAATATGACATCGACTTTGTTTTGTGTCATATCTTTACACACTATCAAAAATTCATCGCCACCAATTCGTGCAATCACATCATCTGTTCGGAATGAATCTTTTATGACATTGGCAATAGTTAAGATATATTCGTCACCTTCACCATGACCAAAAGTATCATTTACTTTTTTAAGTGCATTAATATCGATGAAAAAGAGGGCAAAAGTATTTGTATAGTTTGCACACATTTCCTCTAATAAACTGAAAACATATTTTCTATTGTATAGTGTGGTTAAATCGTCACGGTGAACTTCTTCATATAACTGTTTCGCTTGTGCAGCTATCTGTTCGTACTCACTCGTTGCTAATTCAAATTTTTGTTGATACACATTCGCATCAATAAATTTCACCATAAATCGAAGAAGTTGATAAAATAGTGCGATATTGAGTAACAGTTCAAAAAAGGCAATTTGCAATAATTCAAAAGTTGGCGGAGTGTAAAGTATCGAAAATGTATCAAATGAACAATATACAACCATAAATACTGAAATCGCTGAAATCATTTCCGAAAATTTCGGTTCTTTCGCAAGCCTAGCTACTGCTTCAATACTGTAATACTTCCAAATAGCACCAATGATGATACTCATAATCGTAAATAGAATCGACCAAACAATAAATATCGTCTGTATTTGATTGAGGCTTTGACCTGATGTTGCGATTATATAACTTGTCGCTGTGTAAATTCCCAGGTGAAAGGTTGTGAGCAACGCATAAAATGTTGTTGCGAGAAAGACACATTCTCTGATATTCACTTTAAATACCAGCTTGAATTCCAAAGCAGTACAAATCATCAACAGTGGAAATACAAATATGAAATAGAACGAATTATTTGTACTTAAATAAAATATCGCTATATTTACAATTATGGCCAAAAAATGAAGTACTCTATGTCTTGGTGCTCCAAGGATTTTTTCAGCAAAAAAGCCAAATATTAGCGCAAAAATACTTAAGCTAGCAGTCATTATTATTAGCTGTACTATAATCACTTCTTTGTTCATAAGTCCCCCTCCTTTTCATCATTTATTATAAGTTCATCTAGTAGTAACTATAGAAACTGTCGCTATTTTTATTATCTCATAATCCCCAATTTGAAACATTGCATAATTAGCCTCAATTATTCATTTATTTTATATCCATTATCTGTAATTTTGCTTACAATTACAATAGTAAATTGAAATAAATCTCAAAAAATTCGTAATTTTTCGTGTAAATAGTTCGTTCATTCATACAGTTTGCAGAATATTTGATTTTTGAATATTCTTAGATCATCAATTGTAATATATTATTGATTAAACAAGTAATTCTAATTCTTGTTGTAAACGTTCTCGAGTTGAATCAGAACCAAGGATTTTACGAGGTACTGTATGACACCAATTTTGAATATGCACGACTTGTTCGTGCGAAATATTACTCCCAAATCAGGTCGTTGTGTCCTTCATTTGTCCCTCGTTCCCACGAAGTATATAGATAATCGAACTACACTAGAGTAGCTGCATATGTCTCAGATGATTCACACAACTATCTTCATCATTTGATTTCGGATAATTTTTTAGCTTTTTTTGCGCTCTACTCAAACGAATTTGCACTTCTTGCATGTAATTACTACTCGTTCGAGCAGTAATTTTCACACCTGATTTTTGTAATATTCTGCCAATTTTTTTGGCGTTTGATGTACTCGCCATCTTTAGGCTTTTATTTTCACAATTTTATATTCATATGGTGCTAGTGTCAGCATTTGATGCGCAAACGACACTTTTTCTCCCGTTTCTACATTGACGCCA
>JBOFSL010000045.1:0-1280 GCA_051651525.1 Culicoidibacterales bacterium
ATTATCTCAACACCGACAAATTATGATGAAGAATTAAATTACTTCAATACCCGTAGTGTTGAGGCGGTCATTGCCAATGTGTTATCAATTAACCCCGAAGCTGTGATGATCATAAAATCAACTGTACCAGTTGGATACACACAGAAGGTGCGTGAAATGTTTGATACTGAAAACATCATTTTCTCGCCAGAGTTTTTACGTGAGGGGAAAGCGTTACATGATAACCTGTATCCATCAAGAATCATTATCGGTGAAGACTCGCAACGTGCACGTGAATTTGCGAACCTCTTAGCTCAAGGTGCAATTAAAGAAAATATTGAAATGTTATTTATGGGTTCAACGGAAGCCGAGGCGGTGAAATTGTTCTCAAATACATATTTAGCATTACGTGTTGCTTACTTTAATGAGTTAGATACGTACGCTGAAGTGCGTGGGATTGATGCAAAATCAATTATCGAAGGTGTTGGTCTTGATCCGCGAATTGGAAGTCACTATAATAATCCGTCATTTGGTTATGGTGGCTACTGCTTACCAAAAGATACGAAGCAGCTACGTGCGAACTATGCTGATGTGCCAAATAACATTATTGAAGCGATTGTTGATGCCAATACAACGCGTAAAGACCACATTGCGGCGATGATTTTAAAACGTGAGCCAAAAACAGTTGGAATTTATCGCTTAACGATGAAAACTGATTCAGATAACTTCCGCGCATCATCAATTCAAGGTGTTATGAAACGTCTCAAAGCAAAAGGAATTGAAGTTGTGATTTATGAACCAGTATTGGCTGAAGAGATATTCTACAATTCAAAGGTAACCAAAGATTTACAAGAATTCAAACAAATCAGTGATGTGATTATCGTTAACCGCTATGCCGAAGAATTAGCAGATGTTGAAGATAAAATTTATACACGTGATTTGTTTAAGAGAGACTAAAAGGTAATTTTATGGATAGAATAATCAGTCTTTTGATTTATATCATAGTCATGTATGGTACGTTTCTAGGAGTGAAAAAAACTGAGAATGAAAAAAGCTATATAAAAAAAATTGTTATTTGGATCCCTTTAATATTATTATTTACTTTTAGAATTGGAGTCGGAACTGATTACTATAATTACTATGGAATTGTAGGGAGAACACCAAATGTAGACTTATTTACATTGATATTAAATAAACAAACGATAGAAATCGGACAAGCTACATTTGCGTGGGTTAGTAAGTTTTTCAATAGTTTCAATATTTTTCTATTTTTAAATTTAATATTTATGATTTTTCCATTT
>JBOFSL010000046.1:0-10882 GCA_051651525.1 Culicoidibacterales bacterium
TACGTTTTTATTACCAACGAATGAGCTAGCTTTAGCAATCATTGATGATGTCTTGCTTCAGCGCCCCTATTTAAAAAATCAGCTCCAATTCGTGTGTGTCTTGACGCCTAAACAAGGAAGTATGCAGTGGCAAACAAATTATCAAGCAATCATGAATGAGGCAGAACAGCTACAATTGCAGCTTGAAGTTTCCACGATTGCTATCGGGTTAATAGATGGGAGAGATGTGTTGTTCGATCCTGTCGCTATAGCTCAGGCAATTGATGAACTTGTGGAGCAGAAAGCTGTATCGAGTTTTGGTGTACGTGAAATGACGAATGAACAAGTTGAGATTTTACAACTGTATTGTGAACAGCCAATCCATTTTAGACTGCAACCATTTGATTTGAATTTGATCAAAGACTTTCAGAAACAAGCGAGTTTTTTCCGTCATCAAATGTTCCCCCTCATTTATTTCACAAAAAATTTGGAAGAACTTGCACAAGAACGCCTCGATGAGTTGACAGCGTACTATAACGTGAGATGCGAAGCAATTTTTCTCGCGTGGCTCTTATTCCATCCACTAACAGTAATGCCGGTTTTTGAAAGTCATTTTGGAAAAAATTGGCAACAAGCATACCGTGAACAACAACAAATTGAACTCTCACCAAGTGAATGGTATGAGATAAATCAGCGATTATCGTAAGAAAATCGCTTTTTTATTACCGAAAATAAATAATTATGCGAAAAAAAATCACTCATAAAATAAGAAAGTTGTATTAAACATCTTTGGTTTCTGCTTTTTTTGCGTAAAAATCGACAAAAAAATAAAATAATGTTGATTTTTTAAAAAAGAGAGAGTAAAATAAAAAACGAACGAGCGTAAGGGAGGTGAAACCATGACATCAGAACGAATCATAGAAGTTGCAATGGATTACTTTTCAGAATATGGATATAATGGAACATCATTTGCACTCATTGCTGAAGCTGTTGGTATTAAAAAACAGTCAATTTATGCTCACATTGAAAGTAAAGAGCAGCTCTATTTTACGTGCTTTAATCGTGCAATGTTGATTGAAAAGCAAAGAGCAGATCAATACTTAGAAGAACTGCCAGTTCAGCTTGAGGGGGAAGAATTAAAACAAATCATCAAGCAGTATATTTTAAACAATCAATCTCAAAAGAGTGTGATTTTTTGTACCGTGGCGGATTATTTTCACCCAAAAAATATAAGTTGAACAATCAAAAATATATGGTTGATTATCGCGAAATCATTTTAAGTGTATTCCGACCACTCAGTATGGCATTGTTACAAGTAGAACAACAAAATGAAGCATGTGTCCAAGAGATGATTGAAACATTATTTTGCATCTATGATGGTTGTATTGTTGAACTCATTTTGAATGGGGAACAAGCATTTCAACATCGTTTTGAAAGTACATGGTCACTTTTCTGGGGTAGTACTGTTCAAAAAGTAGGATGAAGGTAGGCAAATGACACGAGAATTACAAGAGAGTTTTCAAAAAACATTGGTATACAGTGCAATGATTTTAGTCGGAGTGACAATTCTTGGACTTATTTGGCAACCAGAGCAATGGATAGCGATTTGTTGTGGTTGCTTATTAGGAACAAGTGCAAGCGGTTTGGCAACTTACTTTTTATATCAATCATCCATTCAATTACTGAATGTTGATCAAGAAGAAGCTGTGCAAGCGCAATTAAAGTCATATGGACTACGGTTTGGTATCTATCTTTTCGCGATGGGAATCACGATTGTTGGACAAAATTATTTTGCACCATTGTTTGTTATCATTGGTTTCCTGATTCCGAAAATAGCAATTGTGATTGAAGCCTATCGGTTCAATCAACAAAGTAGGGGGTGAAAATAATGGAAGAACATTTACGGGGATTAACCATCGGCGACTTTCACATGTATGAAGGTGGTGTTTGGTCAGTAATTTTAGTCGTAATTTTGGCAATTGCATTTATAGTTATTGGTAAAATGTTCAAAAAGGCAGACCCAAAAAAACCAAAGGGATTTTTATTGATTTTTGAAATCTTGATGGATATGTTTAAAGGTGTGTGTTATGACTTTTTAGATGATGATGCGCCACCGTACGTGCCAATTATCGCATTTTTCGGAATTTATATTGGAATTGCGAATATGATGCCACTATTATTTGGGATTAAACCACCGACGACAGATATCAATGTAACTGGAGCGTTAGCAATTATGGCTTTCTTCATTATTTATGGATCTGGAGTTTTACGTCACGGTTTTGGAAAAACAATTAAACATGCATTTTTCGAACCGTTACCAGCACTATTCCCAATTATGATTATTAGTGAAAGTTCGAAAATGATTTCACTAGCAATGCGTCTTTTTGGAGCAATTACGGCTGGATATGTTATTATTGATGTTATTTATTTCTTAGCAGGAATGTGGCTTGGTTCAGTTGCGGCTTTACCACTACAATTTTTCTTTGATATATTTGATGCATTAATTCAAACAGTAGTTTTTATGTTTTTAGTACTAACATTTACAAAAATGAAAATTTCGCACTAATTATTAGGCGAATCACAAATAGGAGGAATTTATTATGGAAAATACAAATATTGTTTATGCAGCAATGGCAATCGGTGCCGCTTTGGCAGTTTTACCAGGACTTGGTGTTGGAATCGGTTTAGGAAATGCAACACGTGGTGCAGTGGAAGGAATCGCGCGTCAACCAGAAGCAAGTTCAGATATTACACGTACATTTATTTTAGGGGCAGCCTTAACAGAGGTTCCAGGTTTATTCGGTGTCGTTATCGCACTTGTTCTCTTATTCGTTAATCCATTTGGTTTATAAAAACAAGTAGGACTGAATACTAGAGGGGGTGAGCTATATGCATATTTCGATTGATATTTTACCAAGTATAGAAATTATGATTGGTCATACGATTTCATTAGTAATTTTATTGCTTATTTTCTATTTCTTTTTATGGAAAAATTTTGCAGCGTATTTAGCGCGTCGTAAAACAATGATTACTGGTGAATTTGAAAAAGTTCGTTCAGAACAGCAACAAGCAGTAAAAAATGTGGCGAGAACGAAAGAAGAGTATGAATCAGCACGGAAACAAGCACGGAAAATTTTGCAAGGGGCACAAACCGATGCAAAACGTCAGCATGAAGTAATTATTGAAAATGCACGATTAGAAGCGAATGAAGAAATGAATCGTGGAAAAAATGTGGCAGACCAATTATATACACGAGCGATGGAACGCTTTAATCAAGATGCAGTTGAGCTCGCAATGAGCGCAACTAAAAACTTGTTAGTTGATCATGCGAATAACAATCCGCACGATTTAATTGAACAGTCATTACAAAAAGTAGGTGAATTGAATGATTAGTATCGGAAAAACATATGCAGACACGATTTTATCGCATTTAAACGATCGCTTAGATCGCTTAGGTGATATTTTTGCGGATATTGAAACAGTTCACGAATATTTTGTGGAAAATCCATCAAAAATAGAAACATTCGAAACTGAAGACATTCACCGTGAATTTGGACCGATTGATCCGTATGTTATTTATGTTGTGAAAATGATGATTGTTGAACACACACTCAATCACTATGAAGAATTTTACAAAGAATTTAAATTTATTTTTGAACATAATGCCGATGTCTTACATGTTCGTGTAACGTCAGCAGTAGCATTAACTGAAGCGCAAAAAGTAAAATTAAGTACAGAGTTAAAAGAAAAATATCATAAACCAATTGTGATGGATGTCCGTGTGAATCCATCAATTATTGGGGGATTACAAATTGTTATTGGTGATTTATTGTTTGATGATACGTTACAAACGAAACTTGAACAAATGCGCCAATATTTATTACATTTAGAACATGAAGAAGATGTCGAGATTGATCAATTTGGTCAACATCTGCACCAAAAAATTCATGATTTCCAATTAACGACAGGAATTGTTGAAATTGGAGAAGTTATTTCAGTTGCGGATTCAATTGTTTTTGCTTCAGGATTGACAGAAATTATGTACAACGAACTTGTTGTGTTTGAAAATGGAATGTTCGGAATTGCCCGTAATCTTGAAGATGGTCAAGTCGGAATTATTGTTTTTGGACAAGCAGTTGGAATTCGTGAAGGTCAAATTGTGGCACGAACGTATAAAATCATGTCTGTACCA
The DNA here is from genome assembly GCA_051651525.1 of Culicoidibacterales bacterium. Taxonomy (GTDB): domain Bacteria; phylum Bacillota_I; class Bacilli_A; order Culicoidibacterales; family ZOR0006; genus ZOR0006. Next base: position 4,172 of record JBOFSL010000046.1, read on the forward strand.
GTCGGTGAAGAATTAATTGGCCGAGTTGTAAATGCATTAGGACAACCGATTGATGGACTTGGAGAAATTCACGCTGTCCAGAAACGTGCAATTGAACAACCAGCCTACGGTGTAATGGATCGTCAAAGTGTGAATCAGCCGTTACAAACGGGGTTAAAAGCAATTGATGCGTTAGTACCAATTGGAAAAGGTCAACGTGAATTAATCATTGGTGACCGCAAAACTGGAAAAACGACAATTGCCATTGATGCGATTTTAAATCAAAAAAACACTGGTGTCATTTGTGTGTACGTAGCAATTGGTCAAAAAGATACGACTGTTCGCTCAGTTGTGAATACATTGCGCGAGCACGGTGCACTTGATTATACTGTTGTTGTCAATGCTTCAAGTGCTGATGCACCGGCATTACTTTATGTAGCTCCATATTCAGGGGTAACAATGGCTGAATACTTCATGCTACAAGGGAAAGATGTTTTAATTGTCTATGATGATTTAACACGTCATGCAACAGCGTATCGTGAAATTTCATTATTACTCGGACGTCCGCCAGGTCGTGAAGCATATCCAGGAGATGTCTTCTACTTGCATTCGCGCTTATTAGAGCGTGCAGCCCGCTTATCACCAGAGCATGGTGGTGGTTCAATCACGGCATTGCCAATCGTTGAAACGCAATCGAGTGATATTTCAGCATATATTCCGACAAACATCATTTCAATTACCGATGGTCAAATTTTCCTGGAATCAGATTTATTTAATTCAGGGGTTCGCCCAGCCATTAATGCCGGATTGTCAGTTTCACGTGTTGGTGGAAATGCTCAAATTAAAGCAATGAAAAAAGTTTCAGGAACATTACGAATTGACTTATCATCATATCGCGAACTTGAAGCGTTTGCCCAATTTGGTAGTGATCTTGATGATGCTACAGTGCAAAAACTTGAACGTGGAAAACGTGTTGTTGAAGTTTTAAAACAACGAGCACATAAAACATTACCAGCGGAAAAACAAGTTGTGATGCTATATGCGTTAACACGTGGATATTTAGATAGCTTATCACTAGAATTAATCGAACGTTTTGAAACGAAATTGTACGATCAATTAGAATCAACAAGCTTAGGTATGAAGATTATTGAAACAATTAAAACGACAAAAGAATTACCAATTGATGCTGATTTAGAGCAATTTATTACTGAGTTCAAAGAATTATTCACGCAACAGGTGGTGTAGTCGATGGGAAGTCATGCAGCGTTAATCAAAAATAAAATTGCTTCAATTCAAAAAACAGCCCAAATTACACGGTCAATGCAAATGGTTTCACAAGCTCGAATTTCCGGATTTGAGCATAAGATGCATGCTTCGGAGCATTATGCGCGACTAAGTGAAGATATTTTCCAAAGCTTAGTTTCGAATGCTTCGCAAATTGACTCGAAAGTGTTGCAACTGTTTAAACCGAATTACGATAAAAAAACAGTGACGTATGTCATGATATCGTCAGACCGAGGACTAGCCGGACCATATAATTCAGCCGTTATTAAAAAAACGATGCAAATTATCAATGATCGCCACCAATCACCGGATGAATACAAATTATATGTATTAGGACGAATTGGGTATGACGCGATGCGTCGACAAGGCTATAAAATTGAGAATGACTATATCAATGTGCATGACAACTTTAAGATTGCAGATTTAGAAGAAGTTTTGAATGAAGCTTTTACGACATTTTTAGATCAAAAAGTTGGAAAAGTCGAAGTGATTTATCATCGTTTTAAAAACCGTGTTGTCCAAGATGTCCAACAATTAATGCTTTTACCAATTACTGGTGAAGTCATGGTTGAAAAAGAAGAAAACAAATTGCATCCAACCTATATTTTTGACGAAGATCCAGACCGTTTAGTAACGCGAATGGTACCGTTGTACTTAAATGGAGAAATGCAAACGATTTTATTAAATACAAAACTATGTGAACATACAATGCGTGTCAATGCGATGCGAAATGCAACCGACAATGCGAAAGAAATTGTTGATAAGTTATCGCTCGTATATAATGCGTATCGTCAAAGCGCAATAACTCAAGAGTTATCAGAAATTGTTGCGGGAGCAAAGGTACAAAAAGGTGGTGCGAAAAAAAATGGCAAAAGGAAAAATTAAACAAATTCTTGATGCAGTCGTTGAAGTTGAATTTGAGGAAGGACAACTTCCTGATATTTACAACGCATTAATTGCTGAATATGAATATAATAATGAACCACATCGGCTTGTTCTTGAAGTCGCAGGTCATGCAGGCGATCGAACAGTTCGAACAATTGCAATGGGTGCGGTTGATGGTTTACGTCGTGGAACAATTGTCTATGATACAGGTGCACCAATTCAAGCACCTGTAGGTCCAGAAACACTCGGACGTTTGTTTAATGTATTAGGTGAGGCCGTAGATAAAGGTGCGCCACTTGATGCAGATATTCAAAAAAACCCAATTCATCGAAAAGCTCCAAATTTCAATGAATTAAGTACAGAAACAGCAATTTTGGAAACAGGAATTAAAGTCATTGATTTACTTGCACCTTATATTAAAGGTGGTAAAATCGGGCTATTTGGTGGTGCCGGAGTTGGAAAGACAGTCCTAATTCAAGAGTTAATTAACAATATTGCTCAAGAATACGGTGGAATTTCTGTTTTTGCGGGAGTTGGTGAACGTACGCGTGAAGGAAATGATTTATATCATGAAATGAAAGATTCAGGCGTATTGGCAAAAACAGCACTTGTCTTTGGACAAATGAATGAACCACCTGGTGCACGGATGCGTGTAGCGTTAACTGGTTTAACGATGGCAGAATATTTCCGCGATCAAGAACACCAAGATGTTTTATTATTTGTTGATAATATTTATCGTTTTACGCAAGCAGGGACTGAAGTATCAGCTTTACTTGGACGTGTACCATCTGCAGTTGGATACCAACCAACATTAGCGTCAGAAATGGGACAATTACAAGAGCGAATTACATCAACAGTCAATGGTTCAATCACGTCAATTCAAGCCGTGTATGTACCAGCTGATGATTATACCGATCCAGCACCAGCAACAACGTTTAATCACTTAGATGCAACAACAAACTTAAGTCGTGAAATTGTTGAAAAAGGGATTTATCCAGCTGTTGATCCACTTGCTTCAACATCAAGTGCCTTAGAACCAACAATTGTTGGTGAAGAACACTATCGGACAGCGAAACGTGTCCAAGAAGTACTCCAACGTTATCGTGAGTTACAAGATGTTATCGCAATTTTAGGGATGGATGAGTTGTCAGCAGAAGATCGCCTCGTCGTGTATCGTGCACGCCGTGTGCAATTATTCTTAAGTCAAAACTTCCATGTTGCTGAACAATTTACCGGACAACCTGGTTCATTTGTACCAGTTGCAACGACAGTCGCAAACTTTAAAGCAATTTTAAACGGAAATTATGATCATTTACCTGAAGAAGCATTCCGTCTAGTTGGAACAATTGACGATGTGATTGCAAAGGCAGAGAAAATGAAAGCGTAGGGGGGATCACACATGGAAAAACAAGATGAGTTAATCCTTCGTGTTGTCACGCCCTATGGTGTTGTGTATGATGGCCCGATTGAATCAGTAGTTGTGAACGGACGACATGGAAAATTCGGTTTGAAAAAAAACCATTTACCAATTGTTGCTCGTTTATCAATTGGTGATTTACAGGCCAGATTTACCGATAATTCAATTCATTATTTTGCCGTTGCCGGTGGTATTTTGGAAATGAGTGACAACATCATCAAATTATTGACGTTAGATGCAATTGATGCCGCGAATGTTGATACATTAATTGAAAAGCAACGTGTTGAGGACCTGAAACGAGAAAAACGGATGCAACAAAGCCGTTCGGAACTCATGTCTCTTGATATTGAATTGCAAAAAGCAATTAATCGTTTAAATGTTGCTGATGTTATGAAAAAAATCGGACGTTAATCCTAAGAAGAAAATCGAGTTCATCGTGAGCTCGATTTTTTTTCTTAGGATTAAAATAAATGGACAAAAACAACTTGCGATATGACTAGAAAAAGTTGATAATACAGAGGTTAAGATAACAACTACCGTGTGGTTTATCGAAAAAGTGGAGGAAGGTAATATGCAAACAATTTTACTTGTAAGTGATACTCATTATGAACGAAAAATTTTACTGGAAATCGTCAAAAAGCAGCCGAAATGCGATGCGTATCTCCATTGTGGTGATTCACAATTAAAAAGCACGGATCAAGCACTCAAACCATTTGTTGTTGTAGCGGGTAATACGGATAGTGATAAAGGGTTTAATCAAGATGAATTGCTTGTATTGCCATTTTGTACACTATTTATCACACATGGCCATAAATATCATGTAAATTGGCAATTAGCTGAACTCGCCCAAACTGCCAAAAGTTACGGAGCAAAAATTGCTTGTTTCGGTCATACCCATATTCCATATTGTGCAATCCATGATGGCATACTTTGTCTCAATCCAGGAAGCGCAATTTCACCACGAGGAGATTGGCAATTTGGGACATACGCAATTGTCGCATTGGATGAAAAAAAAGTAAGCGTGTGTTTTTATGCGAGTCAAACTCATGAATTAGTTGACGAACAAATTGTTCACATGTCATAATACACAAGAGGTGAAGAAAATGGCTATCAATATTGTAATGTATCAACCAGAAATTCCACCAAATACAGGGAATATTATGCGTACCTGTGCGGCAACTGGAGTCAAACTCCACTTAATTCATCCGCTTGGTTTTTCACTTGACGAAAAACATATGCGTCGTGCGGCAATGGATTATTATCAGTTTGTTAAATATGAAGAATATTTATCAATTGAAGAGTTTTTCGAAAAAAATGCGGGTGGCACATTCTATTTCTTAACGCGATATGGTCAAAAACCATATTCAAGTTTTGATTATAGTAATGGTGATGAAGAAATTTATTTTATTTTCGGGAGTGAGTCAAAAGGGATTCCAAAAGAGATTTTGCGACCATACTTTGATACATGTTTACGTATTCCAATGAATGGAAATGTCCGTTCATTGAATGTTGCCAATTGTGCAACCGTTTTATTGTTCGAGGCATTACGCCAACAAAATTTCCCAGGATTACTTAATGAAGAGCCAGCTGCGGATGATAAAGGCTTTAGAGGCAAAGACTGGATTACGTCTGACTAAAATAGCGGTGCATAGCACCGTTTTTTTATTTTTCATGTAAAAAAAACGATAGAATTTTGCAAAAATTGAAAAAAATCATTTGAATTGGATAATTATTGAAAATATAGAGAAGATTTTTAATAAAAAATCAAAAAAGTTTTGAGAAAAGAAATTATAACGGCTAATTCGTAATAAATGCTAGATTTTATTATAATTTTTCATTATAATAAATAATGGTAGCAGTATAAACGCTCATTCTCATTTTTATTCAAAAAGTTTCATACGAATTAATCTTCTTGTAACTACATTGAAACAATGAGTTGTTATAATTGAATAATGCTAGTTCAGCAAAAAAACAGTAAGGTGGTGACACGTTTGATTCAAATATCGAATGTTTCAAAAATATATAAAAACCATATGAAGGCACTTAACGACGTGAGTATATCAATCGAAGATGGTGAGTTTGTTTATGTTGTCGGCCATTCAGGGGCTGGAAAATCAACACTGATCAAACTTTTGTATCGTGAAGAGCGCGCAACAAGTGGGAGTGTCATTGTCAACAAACTTAATTTAACAAAAATCGCGAATCATCGCGTGCATAAATACCGTCGCATGATCGGTGTTGTTTTCCAAGATTTCAAATTATTACCGAATTTAACGGCATATGAAAATGTCGCTTATGCTCTTGAAGTACATGGCGAAGATAAAGAAACAATTCGCGAAAAAGTCAAAGATTCGTTAGAATTAGTTGGATTGACTGATAAAATGAAGCAATTCCCAACGCAACTTTCGGGTGGGGAACAACAACGTGTAGCAATTGCACGTGCAATCGTCAACAAACCAACACTTTTAATTGCGGATGAACCAACAGGGAACTTAGATCCGGTAACGTCACAAACAATTATGGAAGTATTAGAAGAAGTTAATCGCCGAGGAACAACGGTTGTTATGGCGACACATGATATCCATCTTGTAAATGAAAGTCGTAAACGAACACTCACATTTGAAAATGGAGTCGTAATCAACGATGCGAAAGAAGGAGGATATTTCTACGATGATGAAATACTTTAGAATGAGCACACGCCACTGGCGTGAAGCTTTCAAAGGGCTTTGGCGTCACCGAATGCTTGCTTTCTCAGCAATTTTATCAGTTGCTGTCGCCTTATTTTTAACAAGCTTCTTAGTACTAGTTGTATTCAATGTGAACAATGTCACAAGTAGTTTAGAAAAAGATATTAAAATTTATGCAACAATTCAAAAAGACACGAGTGCGGAAGCAATTGATGCTTTGATTGCGAATACGCGTGAAGTCGTAAATATTGCAGAAATTCAATATAAAACAGCGGACCAAGAGTTAGATGATTTAATTTTATCATATGGGGAAGATGGTAAGATTTTCGAGTCATACCGTGAGGATAATCCGTTAAAAGCAACGTTAACATTTACGTTAACTGACGCGCGTTTAGCTGAAAAGACTGTAGTCGCATTACAAGAATATACTGAATTAGATAAAATCCAGTATGGTCAAGA
>JBOFSL010000047.1:0-1735 GCA_051651525.1 Culicoidibacterales bacterium
AAAATAAATTCATGCCGATTGTTGCACAAAAGCCGAAAGTTATTTTAGATGATTATACAGATGTATATCGTATTTTAGCTCAAGCGACACTGTATCGTGATACACAGTCAATTGCACAATTACAGCAATTTTGGTCAACAATTCAAAAAAAAGCAAACCACCCGGAGTTTACTTTTTTAATTGATAGCGTAGCAAAAGCAGCAATTGAATCAGAATTTGTAATTGCAACGCGATTTGAGCACGTAAAAGAGCAGCTTGAAAATCAAGAAACTCGCAAAAAATTAGAAAAATATTTACGTGAAATGTTTGGTCGTACACTCACATACACGATTTTGCTTGAGGAAGAGTGGCAACAATTACGTGAACAATTTGCAAGTAAATGGAAAAATAAAGAAGTTACTGAAGTAACTTTGCAACAACTGACAAAAGTAATACTTCAAAATGATGAGGAAAAAATAGAAACTGTCGAAAATATTGAATCAGAATTTTTTGAAGGTGATCATTTATTATTTGACGGAGAATATGTACAGAATGAACAACAAGATGATATAATAATTACAGCAACAGACCTTTTCGGAGATATTGTTGAGGTAATTTAAAAAATGGAGGAATAGTCAAATGGCAAGCTTTGCACAGATGTTAAAACAAGCACAAAAACTACAAAAAGATATGGAAGTTACTCAAGCCGAAATTGCTAAAATTCACGTTGAAGGAAGTGCTGGTGGCGGAGTTGTTCAAGTAACGCTCTCAGGCGATAAAAAAATTGTCGATATTACAATTAATCCAGAAGTCATGGATGATGTTGAAATGCTCCAAGATTTATTGAAAATTGCTATCAACGAAGCAGTTGATAAAGCTGCAGCGGAATCAGAATCACGCATGGGTGGTTTAACGAATGGAATATCAGTACCTGGATTGTTCTAATTAAAATAAAAAAATAAAAAGCGAGAAATTTCTCGCTTTTTACAATTTTGAAAGAAAGAAGGGATACTATGTTTTACCCAAAACCAATTACAGACTTAATTGAACAATTTCAGAAATTACCAGGAATTGGAAATAAATCTGCGGAACGTCTCGCATTTCATGTTGTAACTAAAATGACACCAGAACAAATCGATAACTTCATGAATGCTTTACAGAGCGTGAAACAAAATCTGCATAACTGTAAAATTTGTGGACATATTACGGATGTTGAGCCATGCTCGATTTGTACAGATATGAGCCGTGACGAAACAGTACTTTGTTTAGTAGAAGATTCTAAAGATGTCATTGCAATGGAAAAAATGCGAGAATTCCGTGGGAGATACCATGTCTTGCAAGGGACAATTTCACCAATTGATGGAATCGGACCAGAAGATTTAAACTTACGAAGCTTAATTGAACGTTTGAAAATGAATGAAGCAATTAGTGAAGTGATTCTAGCGACGAATCCAACGATGGAAGGTGAAGCAACAGCACAGTATATCCGTCGTTTGTTAGAAGGTTCAAAAATTATTGTGAGTCGAATTGCACATGGATTACCAGTAGGTGGAGATTTAGAATATGTTGATGAAGTAACGTTACTCAAAGCTTTAGAAGGTCGACGAGAGATGTAACAAGCAAAAGCAGCAAGAGATTGTTGCTTTTTTTTGACAAAAAAACGAACGACAAAAAAACTTTTCAATTTTTTTCAAAAAAGTTCTTGACGGAAAGGGTTGTGAGTGATAATATAGTACTTGTCCTTAAGGAAAGCAAA
>JBOFSL010000048.1:0-5310 GCA_051651525.1 Culicoidibacterales bacterium
GATTACGGAACGAATACTCAAATTTGTGATAATATGATGTATTGTATTGGACGCAATACGGCAGCATTGTTTGACGAAAAAGGCAATGTCATCGGCGGAAACTTCACGGATAAAGCGTTAATGCGCTTCTTAACGGAACCAACTTTTAACGAAGTCAAAGAAGTCGAAATTGAAATGCTTCAAGAATTTAATTCAGCAAATAAATATTCAGCAGCGCAAATTAGTGGTCAAACCTACTATAAAGGTGCACCTGAAGTCTTTATGAAAAATGCTAAATACTATGTGAATCAAGCTGGTGAAACTGTAGAATTAACATCAAGTGTGCAAGATGGGATTAATCAAAAAATTGATCAATTAGCCAATAAATCAATGCGTGTACTTGCATTTGCAGTGAGTCAAACACCATTAATAAAAAATGAATTAAGCGATGAACTGGTAATTATTGGGTTTTTAGGCATTCGTGATGATGTTCGTCCAGAAGCGAAAACGGCAATTGCCGAAGTAAAAAATGCTGGGATTCAAGTCGTGATGATTACTGGAGACCGGAAAGAAACAGCAATTGCAATTGCAAAAGACTGTGGTTTAATTGAAAGTGAAACAGACATCGCGTTAACGTCGCAAGAGTTGAATGCATTGACTGATGAAGAAATTAAAACAATGTTACCGAATATTCGTGTCATTGCCCGCGCTTTACCAACGGATAAATCACGTATGGTCAAAATTTCGCAAGAATTAAATCTCGTCTGTGGGATGACAGGTGATGGTGTCAATGATGCGCCGGCTTTAAAACGCGCCGATGTTGGCTTTGCGATGGGAAGTGGGACCGATGTTGCTAAAGAGGTGGCAGATATCGTCATCTTAGATGATAACTTCCAATCAATTGAAAATGCAATTTTATATGGTCGAACAATTTATAATAATATACAAAAATTTATCAAGTTCCAGTTAACGATCAATGTTGCAGCAGTTGCAATCTCGGCTATTGCACCATTTATCGGAATTGAGCAACCATTAACCGTGATTCATATTTTATGGATTAACTTAATTATGGATGGACTTGGTGCTTTAGCGCTTGGCGCAGAACCAGCATTAAAAGTGTACATGAACGAACGACCGAAAAAACGGACAGAAAACATTGTTACCAAAGCAATGATGACGCAAGTATTAGTCACAGGGACATATGTAACCGTGATCAGTTTAGCATTCTTACTCTTACCGTTCTTTAAAGATATGTTTGCGACACCTGAAGTCCACATTACAGCGTACTTCTCACTCTTCGTCTTTATGGCGGTTTTCAATGGCTTTAACGTTCGAAGTGAAGGTGTAGACATTCTTGTACATATGGAACAAAACAGAGGCTTTACGAAAGTAATGGGGATGATTTTAGTCATTCAAGTTATTTTAACGTACATAGGTGGTGATGTCTTTGACTGTGCACCGTTAGCATTTACGAATTGGTTTGTCGTTATTGGCTTAGCGCTGACGATTATTCCAGTAGATATGCTACGAAAACTCATTTTCAAAACAAAAACAGTGAAATAACGAAAAAAACAAGTCGAGAAATCCGATAATACGGGGCTTGACTTGTTTTTTTTGATTTTTTTAGCACTCTCCGCTTGACGGTGCTAAAAAAGTTTTGTATAATTTGCTTAGCACTTAACAAATAAGAGTGCTAAAAGAGGTGAAACGATGTTAACCGAAAGACGCTTAGTATTATTAAAAGCAATTGTTGATGAATTTATTCTTTCAGCTCAGCCAGTTGGTTCGAAAATTTTAACCAAAAAATATGCGATTCCATTTAGTTCTGCGACTGTACGGAATGAAATGGCAAAGCTAGAACAACTCGGGCTGTTAGAAAAAACTCATACTTCATCAGGACGTGTCCCGTCTATTGAGGGCTATCGCTATTACGTTGACTACCTCATTGAGGTCTCACAAGCCAGCATAGATGAAGAATGGCAAGAATTTGATCAACTTTTTGAACAAAAAAATCAGATGGTTCAAGATGTAATTGTTGAATCAGTCCGATTAATTGCGAAAAAAACTAAATATGTAGCCGTTTTTTTAGGAGCATCTTCACAAGCTAACCGAATTGTTCAGTTTAAAATGTTTCCAGTCAGCCACAATCAAGCGGCACTGGTGATTGTCACTGAACAAGGGCAAACTGACACACGTTTCGTTACGGTACCCGAGCCATTCACATTACATGAACTTGATTTGGTCGTAAAATATTTTAACCAATATTTGCATCACGTCCCATTAAATCAAGTGCTTGATAAAATCGAGCATGAGCTGCGACCACGTATCGCAACGTATGTCCCTAACTATGAATTTTTTCATCAAGCGCTTATCGACTGTTTTTCAACACTGACAACTCAGCAAGTATATTACAGTGGACAGGCTAACTTAATTGGGACACCCGATTTTAGTGATTTGGAAAAAGTAAAACAAGTTTTTGATTTTTTAGAGGACAACCAAGCCGTCACGCAATTGAAAACCAATAAAATTGGTGTGAGAATTTTAATGGCAGATGAATTAACTGGATTACCGGATAATTGTGTTGCAGTTACTGCAACAATGCGCCTTCCTCTGGGAGGACATGGAACATTTGCGATTATTGGTCCAACACGAATGGATTATGTCCATGCGATTTCATTGTTAGAAATGATTGCTCAACGGATTGTTCACGAATAAAGGAGGGTTTAGTTGTGTCAAACGAACCACAAACAACAGTAGAAGAAGTTGATGCGGAAGCAACGTTAGAACAAACGATTGAAGAAACATTAGCACAACAAATTGAATTACTTGAAAAAGAAGTAACAAATTGGAAAGATTTATATTTACGCGAAAAAGCTGAAGTTGAAAACTTCAAACGTCGAACACGTGAAGAACAGGAACGCATGTTAAAATTTGCGAGCCAATCAGTATTAGAAGATTTATTGCCAGTGTTAGATAACCTCGAACGCGCGCTTGGAGCAAGTGCAACAGCGAGCGACGAAGTTCAAACATTCTTAAAAGGTTTTGAAATGATTCAACAGCAACTTTTACAAGCAACAGCAAGCGCTGGTTTAGCAGTAATTGAAGCAGCAGGAAAAGAATTCGATCCTCACTTCCACCAAGCAGTAATGCAAGTAGAAGAAGATGGATACGAGTCGAACATTGTTATTGAAGAATTACAAAAAGGCTATACATATAAAGACCGCGTGCTTCGTGCAACAATGGTTAAAGTAAACAAATAATTGATTCATTTCAAGGAGGAATACAAAATGTCGAAGATTATCGGAATTGACTTAGGAACAACAAACTCATGTGTATCAGTAATCGAAGGTGGAGAACCAAAAGTAATCCCTAACCCAGAAGGTGGACGTACAACGCCATCTGTTGTCGCTTTCAAAGGTGAGGAAATTATCGTTGGTGATGCTGCGAAACGCCAAGCAATCACAAACCCAAATACAGTAATCTCAGTAAAACGTCACATGGGGACTGATTACAAAGAACACGTAAATGGAAAAGATTACACACCACAAGAAATCTCAGGAATGATCTTACGTTACTTAAAAGAGTACGCTGAAAAATTCTTAGGGGAAACAGTAACAAAAGCAGTAATCACAGTACCAGCTTACTTCAATGACGCACAACGCCAAGCAACAAAAGATGCTGGAAAAATCGCTGGTTTAGAAGTAGAACGTATTATCAATGAGCCAACAGCAGCAGCATTTGCTTACGGACTAGAAAACCAAAATGATGATCACACAATTTTAGTCTTTGACCTTGGAGGAGGAACATTTGATGTTTCTGTCCTTGATCTTGGAGATGGAGTTGTTGAAGTTATTTCAACGGCTGGAGATAAACACTTAGGTGGAGATGACTTCGACGATGTTGTGATGAACTACTTAGTAACTGAGTTCAAACGTGACAACGGAGTTGACTTATCAAAAGATAAAATGGCAATGCAACGTCTAAAAGATGCAGCTGAAAAAGCGAAAAAAGACTTATCAGGTGTAACTTCAACACAAATTTCATTACCATTCATCTCAATGGGAGACGCTGGACCATTACATATGGAATTACAAATGACACGTGCAAAATTCAATGAATTAACGCATGAGTTAGTAGAACGTACATTAGGACCAATCCGTCGCGCATTATCAGATGCTGACATGAGTCCAAGTGATATCGACAAAGTTGTTTTAGTCGGAGGATCAACTCGTATTCCTGCAGTTCAAGAAGCAGTACAACGTGAACTTGGAAAAGAACCAACTCGTGGTGTAAACCCTGATGAAGTTGTTGCAATGGGTGCAGCTTTACAAGGTGGAGTTTTAACTGGTGATGTAACTGATGTTTTATTATTAGACGTAACGCCATTATCATTAGGAATCGAAACAATGGGTGGTGTATTCACGAAATTAATCGAACGTAATACAACAATTCCAACAACGAAATCACAAGTCTTCTCAACAGCAGCAGACAACCAACCAGCTGTAGATATTCACGTGTTACAAGGTGAACGTCCAATGGCACCAGACAATAAAACGTTAGGTCGTTTCCAATTAACTGATATTCCATCAGCACCACGTGGTGTGCCACAAATCGAAGTAACATTCGATATCGATGCAAATGGTATCGTTTCAGTTCGTGCAAAAGATTTAGGAACGCAAAAAGAGCAATCAATTACATTAACTTCATCATCGAACTTAAGTGACGAAGAAATCGAAAAAATGGTTCGCGAAGCAGAAGCAAATGCTGAATCAGATAAACAACGTAAAGAAGAAGTTGATTTAGTAAATGAAGCTGAGCAAATGATTTTCTCAGTTGAAAAAGGCTTAAAAGACTTAGGTGAAAAAGTGACAGATGAGCAACGTAAAGAAGCTGAAGAATTAACAGCAAAATTACGTAGCGCAATTGAAGCAAAAGACTTCGATACAATCCGTACAGTAAAAGACGACATCGAAAAAGTTGCTCACGCTTTTGCAGAGCAAGCATATGCACAACCAACAGCAGACACAGCAGAAGCTGAAGAAGCTGCAGGACAAGCAGATGACAACGTTGTCGATGCAGAATACACAGAAAAATAAGCGAATAACTAAAAAACACCTCGTGAGAGCTTTAACCATAAGCTTTCATGAGGTGTTTTTATTTGTGTTGATTGGATGTAGAATATAAATTGGACCAAAGGTAAAAGACAGTATGATATAATAATAGTAAGCACGTAACATCTGACCGTCTATAAATACTTCCCAAAATTGAGTACGATAAAGGTACGAAATTGAAGGAGGTATTTTTTTATGAATGAAAAACCAATTATCGTTC
>JBOFSL010000049.1:0-4229 GCA_051651525.1 Culicoidibacterales bacterium
CAAACTCCCAGCTCGCCAAATCACCAACTGGTACAACATCAAGGTGGCCTAAAATTCCTAACATCTCACTCCCGCTCCCAATATCAGCATAGCCATAATAGTCACAATTTGTAGTCTCAAAGCCAAAACTTTCGCACAATGCGAGCGTCTGTGCTAATGCTTGCGCAATTGGTTCGCCGAACGGTGCATTTGGCTTCGCTGATGCAATTACACTCGGAATTGCCACTAAGTGTTGAATTGCTGCAATTAATGACGGTTGTTGCTCGAGTACGTGTTTTTGTATTACGCTTTTCATCTCTTCTCCACCTTTTTTTCTTATTTGATCCAAATATTACTTTGACTATAGCATATTTAGATTGAAAAAAAACTAAGAAAAGCTAAAAAAGATGAGCCTCCTTAAATGGAAGGACTCACCTTTGCTGTGAAACTTTATCAATCTGCTTATTTTTCGAATGAATTCACACTTGGACAAAGTGTATAATCCGTGATTACAGTTTGTAGCGTCTGCAACTGTCGTAAATACGTGATTATCTCGGCTACTTCCGTTTGATTTATCGTATAATACACATTTTTACCAATTTTTTTTGAATCGACAACACCAGCATCAACAAGGATTTTCATATGATGTGATAAGGTTGGTTGCGATACTGAAAATTGATCTTGTAAGTGGCAAATACAATTTTGACCTTTACTAATGTGTTCAAGTAACTGCAAGCGAATTGGGTCTCCCAAAGCTTTAAAATATCGCGCTTCTTTCATCTCACTAACACCTCTTCTTCTTTTATTATACGCATTTTTCTCCTGATTGACAATTAAAAACTCTGAGCACATGTTATGCTCAGAGTTTTTACGTTATTTTTTTGTAATCACGACTGCTGTACCTGAGGCCGTCACCATCAACATACTTCCACCTTGACCAACTGTTTCATAGTCCATTTTCACACCGATCACTGCGTTGGCACCTACCGCATTTGAACGTTGTTCTAATTCAACGAGTGCTTCCTCTCGTGCTTTCGTTAACTCATGTTCATAACCTTGTGAACGTCCACCAAAGACATCACGTAAACCGGCACCAATATCACGGAACATATTTACCCCCGTAATTACTTCACCAAATTGAATCCCTTTATAATCAGTAATCGTATACCCTTCAACGGTATTTCCTGTTGTCAAAATCATCACTACCACATCCTTTTCTTTTCTAAATATATCACATAGCGGTATTTTTTAAAACGAAAAAAGCCATGAAAATAACTTCATGACTTTTTGGTTTAACGGTTAAATAATTTTTGCCACACTGATTTTTTTTCAACAACAGGCATACGATACTGACATGGTGAAATTGCTTCATCCATCACAATATGTGTTGCACTTGCCATCAGTTTTTCAGCTACTTCTGGTCCAAGTCCTTTTATTCCCTCTTGCATCAACATTGGTCGTGTTGATTCGTTATGAGCATCACTACCAACACAGCAGTACAGTCCATTCGCGAGAAAATCTTGGGCAGCGGCTTGAATACTTTTCCCATGACGACCAAGTAAACTTGATAAATTCAATTGGAATTGACAACCGAGCTCAGCTAATGTTTCAGCTAAAGCTGGATTTTCTCGTAATTGTTGATTCCGCTCTGGATGGGCAACAATTGGGACAATCCCTCGTTGAATTAATTCATTGAAAACTTTTTCCGTATATTCTGGATATTCGCGCATTGGCATTTCAATCAGCATATAACGTGAATTATTTAATGTCCAAATTCGCTCTTGATCATACAAATTCGCTAAATTCCCGTTGAGATATACTTCCATTCCTAAGACAACTTC
This sequence comes from Culicoidibacterales bacterium, assembly GCA_051651525.1. GTDB lineage: Bacteria > Bacillota_I > Bacilli_A > Culicoidibacterales > ZOR0006 > ZOR0006. The sequence goes on from JBOFSL010000049.1 coordinate 1,821, forward strand.
AATCCCTGCAGGTGCTTGTGCTTGTAAGACTGCTAAACGTTCTTCACAATCTTGACGAATTTGTTTGTATTCATGATCGTAGTGTGGCGTACAGACAAGCAGTTGCGTTCCTTGCTCTGCAGCCGTCGCTACCATTGAATGCGAGGTTTCAACAACAGTCGCACCATCATCAATATCAAATAAAACGTGGTTATGAATATCAACTATCATTTAGGCTACTCCATTCACGAACGCAATAATTTCTTCCGCCGTTTTACGATCTTTACTGACAAAGCTATTCGCCACTTTTCCATCTTTGAAAGCGATAAAGCTTGGAATTCCGAAAATATCGTATTCAATCGCTTGGTCAATAAATTGATCACGATCAAGATAATAAAATTTTGCTTGTGGACAAGCTGCTTCAATTGCTGGTAATTGTGGCGCTAAGACGATGCAATCACCACACCACTGTGCTGAAAATAAATAAATGACTACACCTTCTTGATTTTTAAAATTTTCAAATTGTTCCATTGTTTCAATCGTTGTCATCTGGTTTCTCCTTAACGCGGTAATAGTTGTGCAAAGCGTTCACTGCTGAAATCTTCGATTAATTTGAAGACAAGTTGTTTGGCTGCTTGGTAATCACGGCTGTCAATAATTGATGAACTACAGTGAATATAACGTGAAGCTAAACAAATTGAAATCGTTGGAACACCTGTTTCGTGCAGATGGAAGTTTCCTGCATCTGTTCCACCTGGTGAGATAAAGTATTGGTGTTTAATATCGTATTTTTCACATGTTTCCGTGACGTATTCTAACATTGGTTGTGACATCACCATTGTGCGGTCATGGATACGGATTAATACACCTTCACCAAGTTGTCCGAATTGATTTTTATCCCCGGTTGCATCATTTGCTGGTGAAACATCAACAACAATGGCAAAGTCTGGTTTTGTTAACGCTGCTGCGGTTTTTGCACCACGTAAACCGACTTCTTCTTGGACCGTTGCCCCACAAATTAATGTATGTGGCAACTCAATATTTTGGAAATGTTCCATTGTTTCTAAAGCTAACCCACAACCTAAACGATTGTCCCAGGCTTTCGCCATGAACCGTTCATTTCCTGCTAAAGGGGTAAATGCACCATCCATAATGATTTGATCGCCAGGACGAACACCGAAGCTTACCGCTTCTTCACGCGAGGCTGCACCAATATCAATTAACATTTGTTTAATTTCCATTGGTTTCGCTAATTGTTCTGGTGTCAACAAATGAGTTGGAATTGATCCAATTGTTCCTGGTAATACTCCTGTGCGTGTATGCACACTTACACGGTGACCTAACATCGTTTGGTTCCACCAACCACCGATTGTTTGGAAACGAATCATGCCATTTTCTGTAATTTGTGTGACCATGAAACCAACTTCATCCATATGCCCAGCAACGACAATCCGTAAAGGGTTTTCATCCGTTCCAGGCTTCACACCAAAGATACTTCCTAAACGATCACGTTCAATTATTTCTGCTGTTTTTGTTAACTCACTCTGCATAAATTTACGAACTTCATGTTCAAATCCTGACGTTCCAGATAACTCTGTTAATGTTTTATATAATTCTTGCTCTTTTGCTGTTAACATCATTTTACCTTCTTTCATTTTTTCTACTCTTTCATTATAGATGAATTTATAAAAAAAACCAAACAAAAGTGTTTGGTTTAAAAACTTTCAAGGCCGGCTTCATCGATGAAGACTAACGCCTTATTGATAATTTGCATGAAGGCTTGATTTTCATTCCGACTACATAAAATTCGTTCGACATGATTTGGTAGTTGGAAATCGATGCGGAGTTGGTATTTTTTAAGCAATTCCGTTGCGGTATCATGACTTACCATAATAGCTTGAATTTCGTAATTTTGTAGTGCTTCGACTAGAGATTGTGTTGTTTGGTATTCACATAACTCTTGTGGATGTATTTGATAATCGAGCACATAATTTCTGACATATGAATATTCGAGTACGCCAACTTTTATTTGCTTAACGTGTGTGAGTGATAATTTTGTCTGATTTTGACTTGTCATCAATACCGGTTGCGTATGTGCAAATGGTAATGAAATTGCCAAGTCATCAAAAAATTCTTGTTCACGTTCCCGGCTTTGCGTCAAAAATATCGCGAAAATCATGTCCAATTCCGTACTATAAAGTGCATCTAAAATTGGTCGTTGGTTCCCGTTTTTTCCACTATATTGTGTTGGCACAAATTTTATCTCGAGTACTTGACTTAAATAATTTAACACCCGGATGGCAAGCCCAGTATAACACTGTAAATTTTGATTGTATCGTGAAAAATCGCCGTGATTTTTTTGCAAATAAACTTTTACTATTTGCTTTTGTTTAAGTACTTCACATTCTTCCAAAGTTAAAAATGCTTGAA
>JBOFSL010000050.1:0-1809 GCA_051651525.1 Culicoidibacterales bacterium
GCATGGGAGCGGATTGAGTCACAAGCACCAAGAAGTTATTATCAAGATTGGCGAATGTACCGCCAGATGTGGGAAACCAAAAATCAAACACCGTTCACACCACCAATCCCCTTGCTAATCGGGCTCGAATATGCTTGTGATGCAATTATTGCCGAAGGGCTCCCACAGATCCAACTCCGGCATGCCCGCTTGCGTCAAGGCGTTCAAAAGCGGTTAGAGGCCTTGGGATTTACTTGTCCGGTTCAACAACCAGAAGCGCAAGGAAACGTGCTGATTGCTGTTGAAGTTGCTGGTGGCGCGCAAGCGTTGACAGCCTACTTAGAAACCCACAGTATCATGGTAGCACCAGGCCAAGGCGCCCAGGTGGATACAATTTTCCGAATCGGCTGTATCGGTGATTTAACGCCTACAGATTTTGAATATTTATATACAACATTGATGCACTATCAAACAACAAATAATTAAAAAACGAATCATGGGGGAATGAGATATGAGTTTTGCATTCGAATTAGGAAGAAATAGTGCGATCGCGAACTTTACGCGCCAATATTGCCAAACGGAAACTGAAGTATTAGCGAGCGAAGGTTTTGACAAAGTGTTAGCGAGTTATTTAGCACGGATTGAAAAGCAACAATCACGAACACATCAAATTTTAACGACATATTTTGCACAAGACAAAATTGGCAGTGAATTAAAACGGTTATTTAAATTATTACTTGTTTTTGAAGCGTGTGAAATTCGTGGTGAAGCGTACCGTGCCATCCTAGAAGAAAAGCATGGTTTAGTTGAGGTAATTGAAGATTTTTATGATTACTGGCGAAGTTTAGAACGGTATGCGGTTATTTTTAATTCAGAACACCGTCATACGAAAGGATTACAAGCTCGACAATTCTTGCAAACAAATACTGATTTTGCGAACCTGATTTTAAGCTTATACCGCCAAATTGAAGAAACTGTGCTTGGGCACCATCATCTCGTCTACCGCCAATTAATTGCCGGTGTGAATGCGGGAGTGGTTGTGCATCAACCGAAAACATTGTTACCAGAAGCATACGCCTTTTTGGGACAAACAGCGATGATTGAGTCAGTTGTGCTGCATCCACCATTTATCACGTATCCTTCACAAACAACGCGCAATGGTTTGTTCAATGAAGTCGAAATGAATCCTGTGTTAGAAGCAGACTATCAAACGAAAAAATTCTTCTGCTTCCCAGTGAAGGTTGGTTCATTATTAGCGTTTGTGTATTTCCACCGCGACTTTATGGCGCAAGGAATTACGTTAGCCAATCTTTTTGAAATGGCAACACCGACAGAAACTGCAACCCGCAAACCTGATCTTGTCTATGTTTATGGAATGCCAGAAACAAATGGTCAACAAGCGTGTTTCTACCATGATCAAACCGAAGCAATGTATATTGGTTATGCGACGTACAGTGAGGCCCACGATTACTTTGGCTATATGAAAAAAATGTTATTAACTTTGCACAATGTCGCAATGATTAACAAAGGGAACTTGCCATTACATGGAGCAATGGCGCAAATTGAATTCTTTAGTGGAAAAACAGCGAATGTTGTCATTATTGGTGATAGTGGTGCTGGGAAATCAGAGACACTGGAAGCTTTGCGCACAGTAAGTCAAGGAATTATTCGTCAAATGACAATTATGTTTGATGATATGGGGACGTTACAACTTGATGAGTCAGGGAAAATTGTTGCAACGGGGACAGAAATTGGTGCTTTTGTCCGCCTCGATGATTTAGAAACCGGCTATGCGTATCGGCAAATTGATCGCAGTGTTTTTATGAATCC
>JBOFSL010000051.1:0-1638 GCA_051651525.1 Culicoidibacterales bacterium
GCAATGTGGCACTGACGAATTTAATTTACAATATGTGCCGGTTCGAGCAGATTATTCGCTTGAACCTCCTAAAATAGTTTTCATGTGCCCAGAAAGGGTTAATGAGAACAAAAACAGTAAAGATTATGGGTATATTCTGGTAAAAACGATAAAAAATCACCAAAAATTCAAGAAAGCTTGATTCTCGGTGACGATGAGCTAGTTTTTAGAAGTACCCTATAATACACCAGGAGAAGATGAAACGATTCAAACAGTCGTAAAAGATGAAACAATCTGGCTGACACAAAAAGCAATGGCGGTATTATTCGGTGTTGAAGTTCCAGCTATTTCAAAACACCTTGCAAATATCTTTTCTGAAAGAGAATTACAACAAGAAGCAACTGTTTCCAAAATGGAAATAGTTCAAACCGAAGGGAATAGAAATGTAAAACGAACGGTTGATGTGTATAATCTTGATGCAATTATTTCTGTCGGTTATCGTGTGAACTCTCATAAAGCGACAAATTTTAGAATTTGGGCAACAGGAATTTTGAAAGAATATATGGTCAAAGGGTTTGTCATGGATGATGAACGCTTGAAGCAAGGAAAAACGGCTTTCGGTACAGATTATTTCAAAGAACTCGTTGAACGTGTGCGCTCAATTCGTGCAAGTGAGCGACGAATTTGGCAACAGATTACGGATATCTTTGAAGAGTGCAGTATTGACTATGATAAAGATTCCGAAATTACACAAGCATTTTTTGCGATGGTCCAAAATAAATTCCACTACGCAATTACAGGGAAAACAGCGGCTGAGATTATTCATACATCAGCTGATAGCAATAAAGAAAACATGGGTTTAACGAATTGGAAGAATGCTCCTGATGGGCGAATTATCAAGAGTGATGTTACAATTGGCAAAAACTATTTGGAAGAAAAGCAAATTCGTCAACTTGAAAGAGCAGTAACGGGGTACTTTGATTATATTGAGGATCTTATTGAACGCAAAAATACGTTTACAATGGAACAATTTGCCAGTAGTATTAACGAGTTTTTAGCATTTAGAAAATATGAAATTCTGGAAGGAAAAGGAAAAATTACTAAAAAGCAAGCGGATCAAAAAGCTAAAGCTGAATACGATGAGTTTAACAAAAACCAAAAAATAAACTCTGATTTTGATAAACAAGTCCAAAAATTACTTGCGCAAGGTGGCGGAAATCGATGATGTAGCAAGAAGACAATCGAATCAGCAATGATCTTTGAGCATGGACTTAAGAATAATAAAAAATAATTTGTAATAAATGATATAGTTTTTGATACACACCCAGCAATCGGCAGTATTTAAACTGTCTCAACGTTAGAAAAGGTGGTATCATTATGAATTATTAAATCAAACAAAAACGCCTCACCAGTTGGTGAGGATGCTGAAAAAGTTGAAATAAAAAATGAAAAAGCAAAATTCATTGAGCGACTCCCTGTCAAGTAGAGTTTGAAAAAAAAGAAAATTAATGAGCGTTACGCAAAGCAAATTTCACAGGACTTGTTCCTAATTTGCTTTGAATACGTTTTGTGTTAAAATATTGAATGTAGTCTGATAAGGATTGTTGAACTTCACTAAAAGTTTGTGGTGAACTAAATAGTGGCATCTCCGCTTTGAGA